>CBDTVH010000234.1:0-4548 GCA_965363665.1 uncultured Yoonia sp.
GCGGTCATGGCAAGACCGTAAACCAGCAACAGCAGGCCACCCCGCCAGATATCGCCCATCCCGCTTGCCACCATCAAAATAGCTGCCAGCGCCGGGCCAACACATGGGGTCCAGCCAAAGCCAAACGCCAATCCCATGAGGTAGGCCCCTACTATGGTGGTTGGCGCGGCAGTGCTTTCGATCCTGGCTTCGCGGTAAAGCAGAGGGATCCGGACGATACCCAGAAAATGCAGCCCAAACAGCAGCAAGATGCCCGCCGCAACGTAGCGCAGTGTGTCATGCCACGCGCCAAAGGTCTGCCCGATGGCCGTAGCACCCATCCCCAGCAATACGAAAATCGTCGTGACGCCCAGCGCAAAGAAGATGGCTGACACGATCAAACGGTTCCGAACGGTTGCGCTGATGTCCGTATCTGACCGCAGCTCGTTCATCGAGAGCCCAGCCATATAGCACAGATAGAACGGCACCATCGGAAGCACACATGGCGTAAAGAACGATAAAAGGCCTGCGAAAGCTGCTCCGAAATAGCTGATGTCCAGCATCGTTATCACCCTTGATCAGAACATACATTCACATTAAGATTATTGAATGTTTAATTCCGTTTCCACTGTTTTTCTCAAAAAGTCCATGACCATCATTGCCGTGGCCTTTCTTTCTGCATCATCCGCCTGGGCTGAAGCACGGCTGATGATGGCAGAGGAACCTGGCTGCATCTGGTGTGCACGGTGGAACGCCGAAATCGCCCCTATCTATCCCAAAACCGGTGAAGGTGCCGCCGCACCGCTGCGCAGGGTTAATCTGCAAGACCCCATGCCCGAAGACATCGTTCTGGATCGCCGTGTGAGTTTCACACCAACGTTCATCCTGCTGGTTCATGGTGTCGAAAAAAGCCGCATCGAGGGCTATCCGAGCGAAGACTTCTTTTGGGCGCTTCTGGGACAAATGCTTGATAAAGAGGGGATCGAATTCGACTTGAAAGGCACTAAATAACGGAAAAATGACCGTTTTGAACACAGATAAGGGCTTTTGAAGTAGCTATTTGCGAATTCGCTGCTAGCTAACCACCCAATGTTTACCTGTGAAGAACAAGGCCCGCTCCGAAGATGACGCTCCCGGTATTGAATAGTGACCTAGACGATGAACGTTTGGATGAGATGTTGGAAAACGCCACGATTGCGACCAATTATCTGAAAGCGATCAGTCATGAAGGGCGGTTGATGATCCTGTGTCATCTGGCATCTGGCGAAAAATCGGTCACCGAACTGGAAACGCTGTTATCTGCACGCCAAGCGGCGGTTTCTCAGCAGCTTGGCAGATTGCGCCTTGAGGGTCTGGTTCAGCCCCGGCGTGAAGGCAAAACGATTTACTATAGCTTGACGGATGACAAATCTCGCAGGATCATCGAGCTGGTGTACGAACTGTTCTGCAAACCGGATTGAGGTTCGCCACCTCCCGGCACGTTCGTAACGCCAGACAGGGAGGAAAAAACCATTGCTTGATGCATGGGGAGACGCAAACGTCGCTGCGGCCGTTGGCCTGTTCGGCGGCGTCTTGCTGGGGCTTGCGGCCCGATTGGGGCGGTTCTGCACGCTGGGCGCCATCGAAGATTTTCTTTATGGCGGCAACGATCTAAGGCTGCGTATGTGGGTCTTGGCGATCGGCTCTGCCATCGTTGGCAGTTTTGCACTGGTTGCGTTCGGCCTGTTTGAGCCCACCAAGTCTTTCTATCTTTCTCAGCGCTGGTCCGCACTTGCCAGCATTGTCGGGGGTGGTCTGTTCGGATACGGCATGGCACTTGCCGGAAACTGTGGATACGGGGCAATCGCGCGACTTGGCGGTGGCGATCTGCGCTCTTTCGTGATCGTCCTTGTGATGGGGATCAGCGCGTATGTGACCCTGTCGGGGCCCATTGCCTGGCTGCGCGTCGCAGTTTTCCCGCCGACCCCGGATGCGCAAACGCCAAATGGCATTGCGCATGCCTTGGCCGGTATCAGCGGACTACCTGTTGCAGGCATCGGCATGGTGATTGGTGTCTTGCTGATCATATTCGCGTTGCGCTCCCAGAGCCTGCGCGCCAACCGATCTGCCGTGTTTTGGTCCTGCGCTGTCGGGGCCGCTGCCACAAGCGCGTGGGCCGGCATGCAATATATCAACGCCAATGGCTTCGACGATCTTCAAATTGTCGGGCACACGTTTTCGGCCCCGATCGGCGAAACGATCCTTTACAGTATGACTGCATCTGGCCAGACACTGTCATTCGGCATCGGATCCGTCGCAGGCGTGTGGATCGGCGCGTTCCTTGGTAGCCTGATCAAGGGCCATTTTCGTTGGGAAGCCTGCGAAGACCCCCGCGAATTGCGACGCCAGATCCTTGGGGCCGGCTTGATGGGCGTCGGTGCGGTTATCGCCCTTGGGTGCAGCATCGGCCAAGGCCTGACCGCATTTTCAGTGTTGGCCTTCAGTGCACCTGTCACCTTTGCCGCAATCTTTGCTGGTGCGGCGCTGGGTTTACGACAACTTATCGTGGGGTTCGCACCTGCCGAGTGACCCAAGTGCAGATCCGATCAATCTGGATTTCACACGAGTCTGGCTTATTCCGCCGCATAATCCTCCATCGGTGGGCATGTGCAACTGAGGTTGCGGTCGCCCCATACGTTGTCGACGCGATTGACCGGTGGCCAGTACTTGTCGACACGAAATGCTCCCGTCGGAAAGCACCCAACTTCGCGGCTGTAAGGGCGATCCCAGTCTTTGACGAGGTCCTCCATCGTGTGTGGTGCATTCTTGAGTGGATTATTTTCGCGGTCCATCTCGCCGTTTTCAATCGCCTGAATTTCCGCACGAATGCCCAACATCGCGTCGCAGAAACGATCCAGCTCGGCCTTTGTCTCGGACTCGGTAGGTTCGATCATCAGCGTTCCGGCCACCGGCCACGACATTGTCGGCGCATGAAACCCGCAGTCCGACAGCCGCTTTGCGATATCATCCACGGTGACATTGGCGCTGTCTGCAAAGGGGCGCGTGTCGATGATGCATTCATGCGCGACCCGACCTGTCGGCCCCTTGTACAGCACGTCAAAAGCACCTTCGAGGCGTTTGGCGATGTAGTTTGCGTTCAGGATCGCCACGCGCGTCGCCTGCGTCAGCCCTTCCCCACCCATCATCAGGCAATAAGCCCATGAGATCGGCAAAAGCGAAGGAGACCCGTACGGAGCTGCGCTGACGGCACCTTCACCCCCGTTTGGATCCCCGGGCTGATAGGGGATCAGGTGCTTTTTCATGCCAATCGGCCCCATTCCGGGGCCACCGCCACCGTGCGGTATGCAAAAGGTCTTATGCAGGTTCAAATGGCTGACATCGCCACCCAGATCGCCAGGGCGGCTGAGCCCGACCATCGCGTTCATATTGGCCCCGTCGATATAGACCTGCCCCCCCGCGGTATGTGTAATTTCGCAAACCTCGATGACCGTTTCTTCAAACACCCCATGGGTCGAAGGATAGGTGATCATGCAGGCGGCCAGATTGTCTTTATGTGTCGCCGCTTTCGCCTTGAAGTCGACAAGGTCGATATCTCCGTTGGCCGCGGATTTGATCGGCACGACCTTCCATCCCACCATTTGGGCCGAAGCCGGATTGGTGCCATGCGCACTCATCGGGATTAGGCAGATATTGCGGTGCCCTTCGCCGTTGGCGCGGTGATAGCCTGCGATGGTCAGAAGGCCCGCATATTCGCCCTGCGCGCCCGAATTTGGCTGCATCGAAATCGCGTCATAGCCGGTGACATCACAGAGTTTCGCTGAAAGATCGTCGATCATCTCGGTATAGCCCTGCGCCTGATCCTTGGGGCAATAGGGATGCAGCAGGGAAAACTCGCGCCAGCTGACGGGCATCATCTCGGCCGCGGAATTCAGCTTCATCGTGCAAGACCCCAGCGGGATCATGGCCCGGTCAAGCGCCAGATCGCGGTCAGCCAGGCGGCGCATATACCGCATCATTTCGGTTTCCGCCCGGTTCATGTGAAAGACAGGATGGGTCAAAAAGTCCGAGGTCCTGATCAACGCGTCAGGCATGTTGTAATGTGGGGTATAGTCCTTGTCCTGCCGCGTGATCCCAAAGGCGCGCCAGACCCGTTCGATGGTTGCAGGGCGCGTGCGTTCGTCCAATGTGATGCCGACTTTGGTGTCACCAACCTTGCGCAGGTTGACGCCTTCATCGACCGCCGACTTGATCACGGCGGATTGCAACGGTCCCACATCGACGGTGATCGTGTCAAAAAAGGTCGCAGGTCTGACATCAAAGCCAGCCTGCCGCAGCCCTTCGGCAAGGCGCGCTGTTTTGCGGTGGATGCGCTGCGCAATGGCCCGAAGGCCCTCGGGGCCGTGAAAGACCGCATAAAACCCTGCCATGACGGCCAGCAACGCCTGTGCCGTGCACACATTCGACGTCGCCTTTTCACGGCGAATGTGCTGTTCGCGGGTTTGCAAGGACAGCCGATAGGCCCGGTTGCCGTGGCTATCAATCGACACGCCGACAATCCGCCCCGGCATG
>CBDTVH010000235.1:0-4522 GCA_965363665.1 uncultured Yoonia sp.
CCAGTTCGGCATAGAGCGCCAGCCCATCGTGGTTCAAAAGCCGGACCGCATCACCCGCCGATCCGCCCGCCAAAGCCGCAAGGCTTTCTGACTGTTCGGACGGATGCCCCGCCTGCGCCAAAGCACTTTGCAGGTCAGCCGCGCTCAGACGCCCGCAGCGCAACTCGCGACAGCGCGACCGGATCGTCGGCAGCAAGCGCGAAGGCTGGTGTGCGATCAGCAAGATCGTGCAATTCGCAGGTGGCTCTTCAAGTTCCTTGAGGATGGCATTGGCCGCATTACGGTTCAATTCATCGGCGGCATCAACGATCACGACACGCCGCCCGCCATCTGCTGCCGACATTTGAAAGAACGTCTTGAGACTGCGCACCGCATCAACTGTGATCTCGGTCTTCAGCTTCTTGGTTTTTTCATCCCAAGGCCTGCGGATCAGGGATAGTCGCGGATGTGCACCCGCCTGAACCAAGCGCGCATCAGGGTGCTCGGGGTCTACGTCCAATGAAGGATCGCTAAACAAACCCACCTCTGGATCGGTCAATAGAAACGTCGCGATTTTCCACGCCAGCGTCGCCTTGCCCACCCCGCGCGGCCCGGTGATCAACCACCCCGAATGCAGGCGCCCTGATCCGAAAGCCTCCAGAAAATCTGCCTGCGCTTTGGACTGACCAAACAGTTGGCGTGTCTCGCGTGGGTGCGGCGCACCCTCGATCCGGTCGGGTTCTGGAATATTGTCGTCGCTCATGCGTAAGCTGCGATTTCGCTGGCGATCTGGTCGGGCGTGCGGTTGCCGTCGATCAGAACACAGCGTTTTGGGTGATCGTGGGCCAAGGCCAGAAAACCGTGGCGCAGCGTTTCCTGAAAGCCAAGGCCAAAGTCCTCGAACCGGTCCTCGCCCGACTTGCGTGCCAGACCACGTTCAAGCGCAGTCGCCGGGTCCATATCAATGACAAATGTCAGATCCGGCTCGCGTCCGATCATCAGTTTATGCAGACTGTCGACCATGGCGCGCAAATCTCCGCGGGTGGCTCCCTGATAGACGCGTGTGCTGTCAGCGAAGCGGTCAGAAATCACGGTCTTACCCGCAGCCAACGCCGGGTCGATGGTCTTTTCCAGATGATCGCGGCGGGACGCGGTGAACAGCAGAATTTCGGTCTCAGGCGACCAGCGATCAGGATCGCCTGTCAGAACCAGCTGGCGAATTTCCTCAGCACCGGGGCTGCCGCCCGGTTCACGCGTCAGAACAACCTCTTCTCCCCTGGCACGCAGATGATCCGCAAAGCGGCGTGATTGCGTGGATTTGCCAGAGCCGTCGATGCCCTCAAACGTAATAAATCGAGGCTTGCTCATGCCTCCTCGGCCACCTCATCGGCACTGCCGGGGCCAAATTTTTGCCAAAGCACCAAGGCGGCGGTGCGCATCCGCGTGGCAAAACCGCCGCGCGCGACATCGGTTTCGGCTACAAGGGGAATGCGTTTTTCGGGCAGTTCATCAAGATTGATCACCAGCTCTGCCAATTGCTGACCAGCGGCGACGGGCGCTTCGATAGGACCCTGGTAGACAACCTCGGCTTCAATGTTGCCTTGGTTCAACACCGGCACCAAAAGCGAAAAGTCTTCAGCGACGGTCAAACCTACTGTTGGCAATTCGCCCATCCAGACGTCGGCAGTGGCGATGCGTGTACCGGCGTCGGCAACGTCCTTTTCGGCAAACTGGCGAAAGGCCCAATTGATGATTTTCGCGGACTCCTCTGAGCGTTCTTGACGCGACTCCAGTCCCGTAATGACAAAAATCACCCTGCGATCACCCTGCTTGGCGGACCCCACAAGACCATACCCCGCTTCCTGAGTGTGCCCTGTCTTGAGACCGTCGGCACCACGGCCCATCGCCAAAATCGGATTGCGGTTGTTTGAATTTGACGGCACGCGCCCGTCGAACGGAAACTCCATTTCTGCAAATAGCGGGTAGAAGGTTGGAAAATCCGTGATCAGGCGGTCTGCCAAAATTCCAAGGTCTTCCATCGACATACGGTGGCCTGCGGCAGGCCAACCGCTTGAATTGACGAAGGTCGAATTCATCATGCCCATTTGCCGTGCGCGATCAGTCATCAACCGGGCAAAACCGGCCTCGGTGCCGTCAGGCGACAATGCTTCGGCCAACACCACGCTGGCATCGTTGCCCGAGACAACGATCACGCCCCGCAACAGATCCTCGACGCGTACACGGTCGGTGGTGTCAAGGAACATGGACGATCCGCCAAAGCTTGCGGCATGAGACGACACCGTCAATTCTTCGTTGATGTCCAGACGGCCATCGGCCACAGCCTCAAACGCCATGTAAATCGTCATCAGCTTGGACATTGAGGCGGGCGGCAAAGGTGTGTCTGCGTTCTTTGACAGCAGAACCGTGCCGGTTGTCTGATCATAAATGTATGCGGCTGCTGCATTGGTCTCGAATGCCACAGCCCAGGAAGGGACACATAGCAACGATGCCATCAAGGCAATACGGCGCAAGCGTTCTAATCGGATCATGGGGCAACCCTTCTTTCTGACGTGGTGTTACTCAGCCGGTTCAATGACAAAAGCGTCGACAAATCCCAGCTCCTTCAGGCGCACGACATCATTTGCATCAGACAACGGCCCGGCCAAGACGCGCCAGACCGTACGTCCGCCCAATTCCTCGGGATTGACCGTCGCATCAATGCCCGCAGCGGTGATTTGCTGGGCGGCCTGATTGGCGTTGCCTTCAACGCTGTAGACGCCGATTTGCGCCGTGGACCCGGCGGGAAGCGGTGCGGGTGTGGCAAGGACCGCTGACACGTCAATTGTTTCGGCGGTGGCTGCTGCGGCGGTGGCCGTTTCTTCGACGGCAGCGGTTGCAGCTTCAAGCGCCGGAGGCAAGACGACTGTGGCGGCGGCCGCACCGGCGGCGACCGGGACGCTGGCATCAACAGTCGCGGGCTCCAGCGCCGCTTCCTCGACTGTCACCGGGGCTTGGAGGCTGGCAAAGACAGGGTTTTCCGCCTCTTCTTTCTCGACCTCTTCGCGGCGCAGCACGACGACCTCAAGCCGGGTTGGCGAACCGGGCAAAAGCCCCAGCGCCTCGGCGGCATCAGACGACACCTGCAAAAGCGGGCCGGGGTTTTCACGTTCGCGCCGGAACAAGGCGCCGACAATTTCCTGCCCGCTGTCGGTGTTGCGGATCACGACGCGTTCGGGGTCCGTTACTTCCGGGTGGGCCACCCAGACACCGCCCAGCGATGGCCGACCATCCCACAGACCGTTATCAGTGATGGCAAAGATATCGGGGCGTTCGACGTCAACATTACGTTGCGGACGCTGGTTCAAAGCATTGGCAGGCAATGGCGTTTCTGCCGCAGCGCCTTGCGATGTCGGTAGCGACAGCGCGCCATTTTCATCGCAGGCGGCCAATGCCACAGTGCCGATCAATACCAAAGAAAGCGGCCATTTTCTGGCGTTCAAAATCATAAAGCCTGTCATCTTTTGCCCCTCTAAGTGTACCCGCGACTTACGCGGTGATCAGCTGTTTTTCAGCCGTGATTGTTGCTGCTCCACGCCCTTGTGATGGACATGATCGTGCGGCGCAACAGGCGTGCCGTACAAAGCTTTGCAAATGATAGCGTTCGATTGGGCAATTTGAAAGGCTTTCGCCAATTTTGTCGGCGGATTTCCCCAAAGTGTGAACTTGCTTTTCGAATCATAAATGAGCCGCTAACAGGGCGCTGTCGGAGGAGTGGCAGAGTGGTTGAATGCACCGGTCTTGAAAACCGACGTAGGTGAAAGTCTACCGTGGGTTCGAATCCCACCTCCTCCGCCAGCATTCATTTATTTTTATAATTCAATTACTAAAAGCTATACATCGAGCATCATTGACCAACTTCTTGGACCTGAATGATGCTGCGAGTATCAGGGTAGTGATCGGAGCCCTTATCGGCTCCTTCGCAGGTAGCAGTGTAGGTGTCATGATCGGTGGTGGAGGTGGTTATCAAGGGTTCTTGGGGTCAGGAATCGAGCAAAGGGGTGGGTTCATCGGACGTCTACCCAACAGTCAACATTGGCGCTTCCAGCAGCATCGGGCAAATAGGACTCTTTTGAGACCTTCGCCACGCACCGATTGAGCGGCAGTTTGCCCTATTTTTTTGGTTACCGAACTCAGCAGGGAGTTTCGAGACATTACGGGCCCCAAACCATTGGATCTGACCAATCCCCTTAAGCTTGAGATATATTCCGTGCAGCAAATCAAGATGTGGGCTATCATTTGTAGATTTGAGAACACCTGAGCAACATCGTGACATAACTGCGATACAACAGCCGTTTTGTACAACAAGGAATACTGCCCAACTGATTGATTCAAATGGTGCCCGGGGGCGGCATGGCATTCCAGCCCCAGCAAGCCCCATGCAATACCATAGTCGATTGTAATAAATGTATTTTCCTGGCACAGCGCTCTCAGGAGTTCTTGCGCCATCCCAGTAAATCCCGTAACCTGTGGGGGATAATTTGGG
>CBDTVH010000236.1:0-4518 GCA_965363665.1 uncultured Yoonia sp.
ACGCCTATGCGCAAATGGCGACCCTGTGCATTGCCGCACGCCCCAAGATCATGCGCCCGGCGCAAGAGGCCTGCTTTGAAACCGCCATCTGCGATCAACTGAATGGCAAGATCACAGCACCCGTCGCCCCGGCGGCATCGCGCAGTTATATGCCATTTGCCCCGGTGCCGATCTGGTTGCGCTTTGGCGCGGCCGGATCAGGGGCCAGCGCCGCTGACGAAGCGGCGGAACACGCCGCACCAACGCCCGCTGCCGCCCATACCAACCGCAAACTGGGCGAACGCAAGGACCAGGACCAGCAGAACCGCAAGGACAGCTTTATCATCCATCGCTTTGAGTCGATCCTGTCATGGGTGGAATCGCTGAATATCAACCGCAGCGTTGATGATGACGATGATGAAAACGCCCAGAAAGCCGCCGACGATCAGGACAAAATCACCCTGTCCAAACACGACCGCAAGGCCGCCACGCGCCTGCGTCTGCATCTTGATCTGTCTCCCGCCGACGCCGATCATGAGGCGTTGTCCGGCATCCATACCTATCCCGAATGGAACCACCGATCGCGCAGCTATATGGCTGATCATTGTCGTGTGCTTGATGCGCCGGCACAGCCGCTGGACGCATCCTTTGTTCCAAATCCGCGCCACGTGCGCGCCGTGCGCCGGCAGTTCGAGGCGCTGCGCCCCCGCCGTATCCTGCAACACCGTCAGGTTGAGGGATCAGAACTTGACCTTGATGCGCTGCTGACCGCGCAGGCCGACCTGAAAGCGACGGGGCGCGGATCAGACCGCATTTGGCAATCGGCGCGTCAGATTGAACGCGATATGTCGGTGGCCTTTTTGATCGACAACTCACGCTCGACCGAAGCCGCCATCGGCGACACCAGCGTGATTGAAGTGGCGCGGCAATCAATGGCGGCGCTTGCCACAGGCATTGACGCGGCAGGCGACCGGCTGGGCATCTGGGGCTTTTCATCCTTGCGCCGCGACCGCGTGTTTCTGACCCGCTGCAAGAATTTCGACGACCCCATGTCGCCCGAGATCACGGCCAATATCGGTGCGCTCAAGCCCGGTCACTATACCCGCCTTGGTGCCGCGATCCGCCACGTCAGCGCGCAACTGGCCGAAGAACCCAGCGCGCGCAAACTGCTGATCGTGCTGACCGACGGCAAGCCTAACGATCTGGACCACTACGAAGGTCAGCACGGGATCGAGGACAGCCATATGGCGGTGCGCGAGGCGCGCAATGGCGGCCTTTCGTTGCATGGGATTGTCATCGACGAAGACGGGCAGGACTGGTTTGCCCGCATCTTTGGGCGCGGCGGCTTTACCCTGCTGCCCGACGCCCATCGCCTGACACGGGCCTTGCCCGACATCTATCGCACACTGACACAGGAGACGTGAAATGCGTTTACTTTCCATCACCATCGGCATCCTCTGCCTGATCGCGACAAGCAGTATGGCCGCCGAATTCGACCGGCCCATCCCGCAGGCGCAATCCGCCACGGCGGAATTCTGGTTCGCGCTGGGCAGTGTCGCCTTGATCGCCGCACTGGTGCTGGTGCAGCGGCTGGTGGCCCGGTCGTGACCCAAAGCGGTTGGCCCACCTATAAGATCGCACTGGCGCTTTATCCATTCGGGGCGGGCGCTGCTGCGGTGAATGTGTTCTTTGCCTCGTTGATCCTTAGCTGGGTGGGCGGGCCGATTGCGACAACCGCGTCGTCGATTGGTCTGGGGTGCTTGATCGGGGTGCCTGCCACGTGGTTTTTTGCGCGTCATATCCGGCATTTGATGGATGTGGCAGATGGGTCCAACGACGCAACCGCTTGATGCGACCTCAGGCTGGTTTGCCGGACAGCCCCACTTGCCTTGACCGAAGGCCAGGGTGCGGGCCGTATTGATCGTGCAGCATGCGGATCAGCCTGCGATAGGTCGCGCGGTGCCTGTTGCGCGCATTGAGGCCCACAAAAACCGACTGTGCGATCGGCGGGGCGTCTTGCACATAGGCGCATGCCCCCGCAGCCACCAGCGCCTTGGCAGAGTGTTCAAGCACGTAGGCCGAGCCGGAAAGCGACGTCAGCAAATCCACCATGGCAGCGTTCTGTCCAATCGACAAAGACACATCCGCGAACCCCGGAAGCAGTTCGGCATGCGCGTGCGCAAATGCAGCGGAATAGTTGGCCAGAATATAGTTCTGCTGGTTGATCTGCGCGAGTGTTTCCCCTTCCGTCGACACCATGACATAACGCACCTCTCCCAATGTTTCGAAAGTCAAATCAGGTTGGATTTTGGGAGAGTATAAAATTGCGATATCTTGCTTTCCTGAGATCAAATCAGAACACATTTGATCCGAATAGTCCGCCTCAAGCACAAAAGCCGTGTCAGGAAAGATATCCCGCAATCGCCCGATCAACCGTTTGATATCCACACCCACAAGATCATGTTGCAGGCCAATGCGGATCGTCACCCCCGCCATCGCAGTATCACGCGTGGCGTTCAGTGCGGTCACCCAATCATGCCGCAAACCGCGCGCATGAGGCTCAAACCGAAGCCCCTGTGTGGTTAGTGCGGTGCCCGACCGTGATCTTTGGAACAAGCGAACGCCCACGATCCTTTCAAGCGCTTTCACACGCCCCGAAATCGTGGATTGCGTGACACCCAGACGCTCTGCGGTCTGGTTGAAACTCTTGGTCTCGCAAAGGTCCAGAAATGTGTCGATCAGTTCTATCTGCATCTTCATATCCTGCACTAATCGTAAATGTCGATCAATAATGACCGGATCAGCAGATTGAACGCGTGTCAAACTGGTAGAATACTCAGCCAAGTGCGGGGAGGGTACGTAAATGATGGAAACCAAACCAAGAACTGGTCGAAGCGGCGGACGTGCCGCCCGTGTCGCGCTGCGAAGTGCACCACTTGCTGATGATGTCCGGCCAGTCCGTCCAGGCCTGCCAGGTGGCAAGTATAAACCGCTTTCAGACGCAGATGTTCTGCGCATTCATCATGCGGCGCTTGATGCATTGGAACAGATCGGACTGTCCCAGGCGCCACCTTCCGGCGTGGAAATTCTGACGGGGGCCGGTGCGATTCTGGGCGATGATGGACGCATCCGGTTTCCCCGCGCACTTGTCGAGGACATGCTGTCAAAGGCGGCCCGAAACATTACCCTGTGCGGTCGAGATGCAAAATATGATCTGCATCTGACAGGATCAAACGTTCACTGTGGTACGGCAGGCGCTGCCGTGCATGTCGTGGATCTAGAAACCAACACCTACCGCGACAGCACCGCCCAAGACCTGCACAACGCCGCAAAGATCGCCCATGCGCTGGACAATATCCATTTTTTCCAGCGCGCGATGGTTGCGCGCGACATCACCGATAACCTGGAAATGGACCTCAATACCATCTACGCGTGTTGTGCAGGAACGACCAAACACATCGGCACGTCGTTCGACGATCCCGGCCATGTCGCCCCGTCCATTGAACTGCTGCACCGTCTGGCGGGCGGGGAAGAGGCATGGCGCGCGCGGCCTTTCGTGTCGAACTCCAACTGTTTTGTCGTGCCCCCGATGAAATTCGCCGAGGAAAGCTGCCGCTCGATGGAAGCCTGCGTTCGCGCAGGCATGCCTGTGCTGTTGTTGTCAGCCGGTCAGGCGGGTGCGACCGCGCCCGCGCCCATCGCACTGGCTATCGTGCAGGCCGTGGCAGAGTGTCTGGCGGGTGTCGTCTATGTCAACGCGATGGCACCGGGGCATCCGGCAGTCTTTGGGACCTGGCCGTTTGTGTCGGACTTGCGCACAGGGGCCATGTCGGGTGGGTCAGCGGAACAGGCCCTGCTGTCGGCAGGATGCGCGCAGATGCATCATTTCTACGACATTCCCGGCGGTGCTGCCGGGGGTATCTCGGACTCCAAACTGCCGGACATGCAGGCGGGATGGGAAACGGGGATCACCAATGTTCTTGCCGGATTGTCCGGCCTGAATATGGTCTATGAAGCGGCTGGGATGCACGCATCTCTGCTGGGGTTCTGCCTGGAGTCGCTTATTCTGGGTGATGACGTCATCGGACAGGTTATGCGAACCGTGCGCGGGATTGACGTGACCGAAGACAGCACCTCGATCGAGGCGATGAAGGCAGTCTGCCTTGGTGGTCCCGGTCACTATCTGGGATCGGACCAGACGCTTCGGTTGATGCAAACCGAATATATCTACCCGACCCTTGGCAACCGGATGAGCCCGAAGGAATGGAACGAGGCGGATCGCCCGATGCTGTTGGACAAGGCCATCGCGCGCAAGAACGAAATCCTTGATGCCGCGCAGATCAAGTTTGATCCTGCCCTCGATGCCGCGATCCGCGCTGACTACAACATCTACTTCAATTAAGGACACTTCATGCATTACGGATATATCGGCCAAGGCAATCTTGGGGCGAACTGCGCGGCCTGTCTGTTGCGCGCGGGCATGGAGGTGACCGTTACCGACATCCGCCAAGAGGCAGCGGCTGGGGCAATCGCCTTGGG
>CBDTVH010000237.1:0-4500 GCA_965363665.1 uncultured Yoonia sp.
ATGACTGCACCGACATCATCGACCGATAGCCGCTGTCCACGCGCTCGATCTCGCGCGCGACAAGACCGTAGGTGACGTATCCGGCCCCCAGGCCGCCGTATTCCTCGGGGATGGTCAGCCCCAGCAGACCGGCTGCACCCATCTCGGCAAAAATGCCGGGATCGACCGTCGCCTCGCGGTAAGCCTCGGTGACGCGGGGTTGCAGGGTGCCTTGCGCAAATGTGTTGGCCGCATCGCGCAGCATCCGTTCGTCTTCGGTCAACTGGTCCTCCAGCCGTAGGGGATCAGCCCAGTCAAATGGGCCAAGATCCGGGCCGAAACCTGTCGCTTTGATCGGTGTGGAATCGTTCATGACATGTGCTCCCATGGTGTTATTCGCAAGCTAAGCCTTCTGTCGGGCAGGGGCAATGGATGGCTTGCCTTGGCCTTTACGTGGCCCCGTCCATCTTTCAAATGTTCAAAATGGCCGACGAAGGATCGAGAATTTGAAATCCCTGCTGCCTTAGGGTCATAAAAGGTGCGACGGCATGCTTTCACCTGTGATATGAAAAACTTACCTTCAAGAAGTTGCAAAAAATCATGACCGACAAAATCACAGACCTTCCCCAACTTGCCCTTGATTGGCATCGCACAGGTCGCGGCGTCGCCATAGCAACCGTGGTTGCGACATGGGGGTCCGCGCCGCGTCCGGCCGGGAGCCAGTTGGTCATCGACGCCGATGGCGCGATGGAGGGGTCTGTCTCTGGCGGTTGCGTCGAAGGGGCGGTCATTACCGAAGCCATCGAGGCTATTGCGGAAGGCGAGCAGCGGTTGCTGACCTTTGGCGTCAGCGACGATGACGCATTTGCCGTCGGGCTGGCCTGCGGTGGCGAGATCAAGGTGCTGGTCGAACCCGTAGGCTCTGTGATTCCGGTTGAAATTCTGGAACGTCTGACCGACGCCCGTTACCAATCGCAGCCCGTTGTCTATGTCACCGATATCAAGAACAGCCGACCACGGCTGAAGGCCGCTTCCGCCTATCCCGAACGGCACCGCACCGATACTTCCGGGCTGGAAGAGGACGGTCGCACGTTTGTTGCGGTGCATAACCCCCCGCTGCGCATGGCGATCATCGGGGCGGTCCATATTGCCCAGCATCTGGTGGGGATGGCGCGGGCCTGTGGGTATCAGCCCATCCTGATCGACCCGCGCCCGGCTTTTGGGTCTCAGGCGCGGTTTCCCGGTGAAATGATCCAAGACGCCTGGCCGGATGAGGCGCTGCGCGCACTCAAACCTGATGCCAGAACGGCGGTGGTGACTTTGACCCATGATCCCAAACTTGACGATCCGGCCATCGTGACGGCGCTAGAATCCGATGCATTCTATCTGGGCTGCCTCGGCTCTACCCGCACACATGCCAAACGCGTCGAACGTTTGAAAGAAGTGGGCTTCACTGAAGAAGAAATCGGGCGCATACATGCCCCCGTAGGTCTTGATCTGGGCGGGCGGCATCCGGCTGAGATTGCACTCAGTATCATGGCGGAGGTGACCGAAGTGCTGCGCAAGAAGCGTTAGGCAGTCAAACCGAAGCGGAACAGTCTTTAAGCGCCGTCATTGCGTAGTACCGTGAGCGAGCCAGTCCGCCCGGTCTGCTCTAATTCTTCATGTCAAACGCCGGCGCTGGAACGATCTTATCACTGGCACGTTGGATACGTAAGTCCGAGTCAAGAACAATAAATACATGAGGATCCCATGCAAAAATCCAGACTTAAATCCACAACATCATTGGTGATGAGCTTCAGCCTGATCGCAAGCCCGATCTTGGCCCAGCAAGCCGCGGTTGAAGGTGCGCTGCCAGAGCTTTGCATCGGGCTGGGGCCAACTGCGATGGCTGACGCAGACACCGAGGTTGTGCTGCCGTGCCTTGCGGTCGACGGGACCCTGATCGTTGATCAGGACGCCCTTGATGCCGCATTGGAAGCGCAGGCCGATGCTGCGGGAGAGATGGAGCAGGATGAGGCGGCAGCGACAGCTGAAACTGCCGCTGAAGCGGACGCCGTGACCGAGGAACCAGGTGATACGGTCGTTGAAACCGAGGATGCCGCGACGGATGCGCCAGAAACGGCCGCGGGAGACGAAGCAGCTGTAGAAGCTGACGCGACCGTAGAAGCTGAGGTTGATGCTGCTGAGGACGTCGTTGTGGAAACAGACAGCGATACTGCCGCAACCGAAGATACGACAGAAGAGATGGCGGATGCGCCGTCTACAGAAAGCGAAGCAGAAACAGATAGCGCGGATATCGAAGTGCCGGTCACTGACGGCGCGTTGGAGAATGACGGCGATACAGCCGCAGCGACCGAGGAAGCAACCGAAAGCGACGACGCAGATGTGACCGTGTCCGAAGGGTTGCCCGAGGGCGATGATACCGATGTCGTCATCACCGAAGGACTGCCCGAAGGCGATGGCACCGATGTGGTCGTCACAGAAGGCGCACCCGAAGGCGCGACGGAAGAAGAAGCAACAGAAGAAGAAGTCACCACAATCGTGGACGATACCCCGCCTGCGGCAGCGGCCGCCGCTGAGGCAGACGATAGCGATACTGACACCGCGCCGACTGGTGACGTTGTGGTCGAAGAGCTTTCGACCGAAGACGTCCGCGCAAGTGATCAGGATTTCCAGACCTCAGCAACGGGCAACACCGAAGCCGCCGCATCGCGTGATGACGACGACGATAGCGGTCTCAGCAATTTCGAAAAAGCCTTGTTGGTAGGTCTAGGTGCCGTGGTTGTTGGTTCGGTGCTGAATAACGGTGACGAAGTCGTGTCCAACAGCGGAGACCGCGTCGTCGTAAGACGCGACGATGAACTGGTCGTGCTTAAGGATGATGACGTCTTGCTGCGTCAGCCAGGATCGCAGGTTCAGACTGAATCCTTCGCCGATGGGTCCACCCGGACAATCGTGACGCGACAGGACGGCACGCAGATCAAGACAATTCGGGCCAGCGACGGGCGCGTGCTTCGGCGTACGCGCGTCTTTGAAGATGGCAGTGAACTCGTACTGTTCGACGACACACAGCTATCTGACCCGATTGACATGACACAGTTGCCTGAGGTTCGCCAAGATCGCGTGCAGATGAATGCGTCGCAGAATGACGTCGAAAGTCTGCGTCTTGCGCTGTTGGCCACTCAGAACGCCGGAATTGATCGCACCTTCTCATTGCGCCAAATCCGTCAGATCGAGGAAGTCCGGGCACTGGCGCCCGAGATCGAGCTGGATACGGTGACTTTCGCCACGGCCTCGGCTGCGATCGACCCAAGTCAGGCTGAAGAGCTGACAAGCCTTGGTGTTGCCATGTCAAACATCATTGAAGAGGACCCAAGCCAGGTCTTCCTCATCGAAGGGCACACGGACGCTGTCGGTGACGCCGGCTACAATCTTGCCCTGTCTGACCGCCGCGCTGAAACGGTGGCGTTGGCCCTGACAGAGTACTTCGACATCCCGCCAGAGAACCTGATCACGCAAGGTTACGGAGAGAGTGCGCTGAAGATTCAGACGCTTGAGGCCGAACGTGCCAATCGCCGTGCATCTGTACGCAATATCACCTCGCTTCTGCGTTAAGCGAAAGGTCAAGAAACGCGAAAGCCCCTGCATTTGCAGGGGCTTTTTGCTATCTTCCTATCAATCGCGATCAGCGCCAATTACTTTGATAGCGGCCCGATCAGCATGACCATCTGGCGGCCTTCCATCTTGGGGAAGTTTTCGACCTTGCCGACCTCTTTGGTATCCTCGGCAACGCGTTCCAACAATTCGCGGCCAAGCTGCTGGTGGGCCATTTCACGGCCACGGAAACGCAGCGTGATTTTGACCTTGTCACCGTTATCAAGAAACTTGAACACGTTGCGCATCTTGACGTCGTAGTCGTGATTGTCCGTGTTGGGACGGAACTTCACTTCCTTGATTTCAATGATCTTTTGCTTCTTACGCGCCTCGGCCTCTTTCTTCTGCGTTTCGTATTTGAACTTGCCATAGTCCATGATCTTGCAGACGGGTGGGTTGGCATTTGGCGAAATCTCGACCAAATCGAGGCCGGCATCATCCGCCATGGCCATCGCGCGTTCTGGTGTCACGACACCTACGTTTTCGCCTTCAGCGCCGATCAGGCGAATTTCCGGGGCCCGGATACGGTCGTTGATGCGAGGTCCGGTGTCACGTTGTGGTGGCGCGTTATGAGGTCTGCGTCCTATGGTCTTTATCCTTTGATTGTTCCATCTCGGTAAGGGACAAACTAAACGCCCCCAAGGGCAGCTTCAACCCGCAAAAGATGCGGTTTTCCGCCGAATTTTCGCCCCTGATTGCACTTTTACTTCTGACACCCATCTGACATATGCGGGGTCAAGGTCCATTGGGGGCCCAAATGACTAAATTTGGAAAAAAGGAGACGACCAATGCGTGCAATACTCATTCTCGTCATCGTAGCAATCGTAGGTTTCTTTGGCTATCAATACGCCGCAGAAGGACGTG
>CBDTVH010000238.1:0-4500 GCA_965363665.1 uncultured Yoonia sp.
AATGGCGCTGCCCACCTTCATGCGCCATCTTAAAGTGCTGGAGGAAACAGGCATCGTCCGCTCGATCAAAAAGGGGCGTGTCCGTACCTGCCGGATTGAAACCGGCCCCTTGATCGAGGCGCAGGGCTGGCTGGCCTGGCAACGCGAAATTTGGGAAGGGCGATTGGACAGGCTGGATGCGCTGGCCAACCACATTGCAACCAACAAGGACGTATAACATGGCTCCTGACACAAAATCATTCGACCTGCACCGCACATTGCCCCTTCCCGCTATCCGGCTGTGGCAGGTTCTGACCGATGCAAAAGAGCGCGAAAAATGGAACGGCCCCGATGCTGCCACAGTGCTAGAGACAGATGCGGCGGATCTGCGCGTTGGCGGGCAGGATCGGCACCGGTTCGGTCCTGTTGATGCGCCAGAATTCGTTGTGGATACACGCTGGTACAATCTGACCGAACCAGAGCGCGCGGTCTTCACCGAGACGCTTGTCTTTGGTGGCGAAGCCGTCTCCACCAGTCTTGTCACCTATGTCCTTGATGATAAGGGCGCAGAGACATCGCTCAGCATCACTGTTGCGGTGTCTTCGTTCTCTGGCCCCGAGGCATTGGACGAAATCCAGCAAGGTTGGGCTGGTGGTGTGGACAACCTGCAAAGCTATACGGCAAGCATCGCGCATCCCAACTGAAGACTGCCCAAAGCACCCGCAGAAGCCGCTGTCACGCGCCCTGCCCCCAGAATACGTCTTGCCAAACGGCCCCGGTCCGGTTTTCATGGCGACCGGCAAAGAGGCAGGTGTCTACGTCGCATCGACACCTGAATTCCCTCGCACAAAATTGGTAAGGCGGCGGGTTTAAATCATGAACGTCACGTTTCTTCTCAACGGGGAAACCGTGCAGGTGGAGGCGGACCCCACGCGCACCCTGCTGGATTGGCTGCGCGAAGATCGCAGTCTTTGCGGCACCAAGGAAGGCTGCAACGAAGGCGACTGCGGGGCATGCACTGTCATGGTGACAGATGATGGCGGGGCCAAGGCGCTGAACGCCTGCATCCTGTTTTTGCCGCAACTGCATGGCAAGGCCGTGCGCACGGTCGAAGGGATCAGTGCGCCGGATGGCACGCTGCACCCGGTGCAACAGGCGATGATCGACCACCACGGATCGCAATGCGGGTTCTGCACACCGGGGTTTATCGCCGCGATGGCGACCGGGCATCTGGCGGGCCGGACCGATCATGACGATGTGCTGGCGGGCAACTTGTGCCGCTGCACCGGCTATGCCCCGATCATACGGGCGGCCAAGGCGGCGGCAGATGCGCCGGTTCCCGACTGGATGAAGGACAATACGCCCAAAGTTGACCCACAACCCTATGCACCCGAAACACTGGATGACTTGGCTGACTGGTATGCGACCCATCCCGACGCCACCGTCATCGCGGGCGCTACGGATGTCGGACTTTGGGTCACCAAGCAGCTACGCGACTTGCCTCAGGTTGTCTTCTTGAACCGCTGCGCCGAACTGCGTGCGATCACGCAAACAGAAGACAGCATCCACTTCGGCGCGGCCGTGACGATGACCGAAGCCTTGGCCACGATCCGCAAACATCACCCGTCTTATGCTGAAATGATCCGGCGCTATGGGTCCGAGCAGGTCCGCAATGCGGCAACCATCGGCGGCAACGTCGCCAATGGCTCGCCCATCGGTGACAACCCGCCTGCGTTGATTGCTCTGGACGCCACGCTGCACCTGCGCCGGGGCAATGAAACCCGCCAGATGCCGGTTGAGGATTTCTTTATCGCTTATGGCAAGCAGGACCGCGCACCGGGCGAATTGGTCACGGGGATCACGCTGCCCAAACACGCCCCTGCGCTGCGCTGTTACAAGATTTCCAAACGCTTCGATCAGGATATTTCGGCGGTCTGCGGTTGTTTCAATGTCACCGTTACGGATGGTGTCATAACCGAAGCGCGCATTGCTTTTGGCGGCATGGCCGGCACACCGCAGCGGGCGCGCAACGTCGAGGCCGCTTTGGTGGGCCAGCCATGGACCGCAGAGACAATGACCCTTGCCATTGCCAAATTCGGTGACGACTACACGCCAATGTCCGATATGCGGGCAACTGCCGCTTACCGCCTTGAGGTCGCGCAGAACTTGCTACATCGGTATTTTGCCGAAATGACCGGACAGGCCACATCTGTCCTGGAGGTGACGCCATGAGCGTCGCCAAACCCCTGCCCCACGATGCCGCGGCCCTGCATGTCAATGGCGCCGCGCGCTATGTTGACGATATCCCGACACCCGCCGGGACGCTGCATCTGGCTTTTGGTACTGCGGATATTGCTTGCGGCAGCATCCTTGAAATGGACCTTGCCGACGTACAAGCCGCACCAGGCGTCGTCGCAATCTTGACTGCCGATGATCTGCCCTTTGCAAACGACGTTTCACCATCGGTCCACGATGAACCGCTCTTGGCGACGGGCACCGTTCACTATCTGGGCCAGCCGCTGTTTCTGGTTGTGGCTGAAACCCATTCGGCGGCACGCAAAGCTGCGCGCATGGCAAAGGTCGAATATGACGCGCAGACGCCGATCCTGACCATTGATGACGCAATTGCAGCCGACAGCCGGTTTGAGGATGGGCCGCGCATCTGGACTAAGGGCGATGTCGACCAAGCGTTGCACACAGCATCGCACCGTGTGCAAGGCACGATTGAAATGGGTGGGCAGGAGCATTTCTATCTCGAAGGGCAAGCAGCGCTCGCCCTGCCGCAGGAAGGCGGGGATATGGTCGTCCATAGCTCCACCCAGCACCCGACGGAAATCCAGCATAAGGTCGCGGATGCGCTGGGCATCCCCATGCACGCAGTCCGCTGCGAGGTCCGGCGAATGGGCGGCGGTTTTGGCGGCAAGGAAAGTCAGGGCAATGCGCTGGCGGTCGGCTGTGCTGTGGCTGCCCGCGCAACGGGACGACCCTGCAAGATGCGTTATGATCGTGACGATGATATGATGATCACGGGCAAGCGCCATGATTTCCGTATTTCATATGATGTCGGATATGATGGTGAAGGCCGCGTGACAGGTGTAGATTTCACCCAGATGACCCGCTGCGGCTGGGCGCTGGACCTTTCGCTGCCAGTGGCTGACCGCGCGATGTTGCATGCCGACAACGCCTATCATTTGCCAGCGGCACGGATCACCTCGCACCGGTTCAGGACAAACACCCAATCTGCCACCGCCTTTCGCGGGTTTGGAGGGCCGCAGGGGGTGCTGGGGATTGAACGGGTGATAAATCATATCGCAGCAGAGCTGGGCATTGATCCGGTCCTTGTGCGCCAGCGTAATTACTATGATGCGATGGATGATGCGGGGCTATCATCTTCCAATCCCGGACGCGGCACCCGGTATGGCGCAAAGCATTCACCTGAACCAAAAGTGCAGACCACGCCCTATCACATGCCGGTCAAGGATTTCATCCTGCATGACATGACCGAGGCGCTGTTGACGTCCTGCGACTACCATGGCCGCCGGGCCGCCATACAAGATTGGAATGCCGGGCAATCAGTCTTGAAGAAAGGCATTGCCTTCAGCCCTGTAAAATTCGGCATCTCGTTTACGCTGACCCACCTCAATCAGGCGGGTGCTTTGGTGCATGTGTATCAGGATGGCTCTGTCCACATGAATCATGGTGGCACCGAAATGGGGCAAGGCCTGTTTCAGAAGGTCGCCCAAGTGGCCGCACATCGGTTTGGCATTGATGTGGATGCGGTCAAGATCACCGCAACAGATACCGGAAAAGTGCCGAATACGTCAGCGACAGCCGCATCTTCGGGGACGGATCTGAACGGAATGGCCGTTGCCAATGCCTGCGACATCATTCGCGACCGGATCGCGCTTTGCTTGGCAGAGTTGCATCAGACAACAACTGAAAACGTCCGCTTCGAAGATGGAAAGGTCTTTGTCGGCGACGCCCACATGACTTTTGCCGAGGCAGCCCAGACCGCCTATCTCAACCGGGTCAGCCTGTCAGCGACCGGGTTCTACAAGACGCCCGATCTGGCATGGGACCGGATCAAAGGCGAAGGCACGCCTTTCTTCTACTTCGCGCAAGGGGCAGCTATCACCGAAGTCGTGATCGACACGCTGACTGGCGAGAACCGTATTCTACGCACAGATATTCTGCATGATGCTGGCGCGTCTCTGAATTCATCTCTGGATATCGGACAAATCGAAGGGGGCTATGTCCAGGGTGCGGGTTGGCTGACGACCGAGGAACTGGTCTGGGACGACAAAGGCCGCCTGCGCACCCATGCGCCTGCAACCTACAAGATTCCGGCCTGTTCGGACCGGCCTGATATCTTCAATGTGACCCTGTGGGATCAACCCAACCCGGCGCAGACGATCTACCGCTCGAAGGCTGTGGGTGAACCGCCGTTCATGCTGGGCATATCAGCCTTTTTGGCCTTGTCAGATGCAATTGCGCACTGCGGGCCCAACTATCCCGACCTGC
>CBDTVH010000239.1:0-4495 GCA_965363665.1 uncultured Yoonia sp.
CCTATATCGCCGAGGTGATCCGGGGTGGTTTGGCCGCCTTGCCAAAGGGCCAATATGAGGCCGCAGACAGCCTTGGTCTGGACTATGCGCAGGCCATGCGTCTGATCATCCTGCCACAGGCGCTCAAGATTTCGATCCCGGGCATCGTGAACGTGGCGGTGGGGCTATTCAAGGACACCACTTTGGTTTCGGTCATTTCCATGTTCGATCTGGTCGGCATGATCCGCGGTCCGATCCTGGCGTCGATCGAATGGCAAGGTGTCTACTGGGAGCTTTACGGCTTTGCGGCGCTGCTGTTCTTCATCGTTTGCTACGGCATTTCACAATACTCACAATGGTTGGAGCGCAGGCTCGCAACCGACCACCGATAGGAGGCTGATAACATGGCCGAAGCAACACAAATGCAGATCTCGGACGAGCTGGCGATCACGATCGAGAATATGAACAAATGGTACGGATCGTTCCACGTGCTGCGTGATATCGACCTGTCGGTCTATCGCGGCGAGCGGATTGTGATCTGCGGCCCCTCGGGGTCCGGTAAATCGACGCTGATCCGTTGTATCAACGCGTTGGAAGAACACCAGCAAGGCAAGATCGTCGTGGATGGTACCGTGCTGTCCTCTGACCTCAAGAACATCGACAAGATCCGGTCAGAGGTTGGCATGTGCTTTCAGCACTTCAACCTGTTCCCGCATCTGACGATCCTGGAAAACTGCACGCTGGCCCCGATCTGGGTGCGCAAGACGCCCAAGAAGGAAGCGGAGGAAACCGCGATGCACTTCCTTGAGAAGGTCAAGATCCCCGAGCAGGCCGACAAATACCCCGGTCAGTTGTCGGGTGGTCAGCAGCAGCGTGTGGCGATTGCCCGTTCGCTTTGCATGCGTCCGCGTATCATGCTGTTTGACGAACCGACATCGGCGCTTGACCCCGAGATGATCAAAGAGGTGCTTGATACCATGATCGAGCTGGCCGAAGAGGGCATGACCATGCTGTGCGTGACGCACGAGATGGGCTTTGCCCGTCAGGTCGCCAACCGCGTGATTTTCATGGATCAAGGCCAGATCGTGGAACAGAACGAGCCGGAAGAGTTCTTCAACAACCCCAAGTCCGACCGGACACAGTTGTTCCTGAGCCAGATTCTGGGCCACTGACATGAATCGCCAGTGAATAGAGAAAGCCCCGGTGAAAGCCGGGGCTTTTGTCGTTGCCGCTGCCGTGCGGTCCTGGCGCTATCACCAATACCTAAATTTGCATCTATTATTCTGTCGCAGGGCAGGATCATCGGCATTGTGCGCAACGCGGATTTAACGAACGAACGCTAGTTTACAGCTCAGTTCAAAAAGCAACGGAGCGTTTTCATGCCTGTAAAGTCCATTCTGGCCGCGATTGTGGCCCTTGTCTTCGCAACGGGTGCTGCGGCACAGACACTGCAACCCGTCACACTTGATCCGATTGAACATGCCGCCGCCGCGCTTGTTATTCAGGGTGCTGACGGGACAGAACAGACCTACACCCCCGCTGCGCTGGAGGCGCTGCCGACCTATCGCCTGCGCACCACTACGCCTTGGCGCGACCAGCCGGTGAACTTTGACGGTGTGCTGCTGAATGACCTTTTGGCGCAAAGCGGCCTGCATCAGGTGGATGCGATCAAGGTCATTGCCGAAAACGACTATAGCACGATTATTCCCCGTGCGTTGTGGGAAACCGTGCCGGTGCTGGTTGCCACACGCGTTGATGGCCGTGCACATACACGGCGTGAACGTGGCCCAATTCAGTTTGTCATCGGCACGGATGACTTTACCACTTCACCGATCGCCGGGGAACGGCATCTGGTTTGGATGGCCGCACGCATCGAAGCGGAATAGGATCGGTCGGTGGCAGCACCTTCGCCAAAACAAGGCAAATTCGAAAGAGTAAGCGCGCTGTTTCTGCAACGCCGCACTGTGGCTGTCTGCGTCTTTGTTATTCTGACGACCTGCCTTGTTGCGGGGTATTACGTGCAGGCCGCCGTAACAAACCTGCGGTCCACCCATCAGTCATTCAACGACCGTCAACTGCGCAACGGCTATATCGCGATGAGCGATCTGCAACGGCTGGTTCTCATCATTCAAGATGCATCCTTGCGCGGCGTCATGACCGATGAAGCCGCTGCCGATTTTCGCTCTGCCTCGGATTTCCTGTTTGTCAGGACGGACACGTTTCAGCGGATACAATCCGGGCGCAGCTATCTGAAAGAGGCTGATGATGCGGTCAGCGCCCTCCGCCGCGCGCAGAAAATGGCGGATGAGGCGATTGCAACAGACTTCCGTGACCTCGAAATCGCTGCGACTGCGTTGATCGGGGCCACGCAAACCGCCCGTGAGGCATTGGTGATCTATCTGGACAAGATGCGGCAGTTACAGGATAGCCTGCTGTCGAAACAAACGGCTGCGGTTGAAAATCAGCGTACCGTTGTTTGGGTGACGCTGTTGGCATTATCGGTACTGGGTATCGCGGCAACTGCTTTGCTGCGCAAAGAGGTGATGGCAAAGCAAGCGCGCCACGCAGCCGAAGAACGGGTGCGGCACCTGGCGTTCTTTGACCCGCTGACGGGTCTGCCGAACAGGGTGCAGTTTCAGGACCGATTGTCAGAACTGCTGGTGCAAAAATCAGAGCTGGCGTTGTTGCTGGTGGATCTGGATGGGTTCAAGCAAATCAACGACACCCATGGCCATGCGGCAGGCGACGATATCCTGCGGCATGTCGCGGGCGTGCTTGGGCCCTATGGCACGCCCCAGGGTGCGTTTGCCGCGCGCCTTGGCGGCGATGAATTCGCAGTTGTCTGCATGACCGAGGATCTGTCATCGCTTACCCTGATCTGCGATGATATCGTCACGGCGATTGCCCGACCGATCGTTTTCGAAGGCGAAGCTGTGGGGGTTTCGGCCAGCATTGGTCTGGCAACCAAAACACAGATCGGAGGGCAGGTCGCGCTCAGCGTCGATGGCCTGACCCGCGTGGCTGATTTCGCGCTTTATGCGTCAAAGTCGAACGGCAAAAAGCAGTTCACGATCTATGACGAGGTTCTTGAACAGCAGTTTCTGGAGCGGCGCGCCATGGTTGGGGAACTGCCGCAGGCCATCGCGGATGGCAGTCTTGATTACTATTTGCAGCCGAAGGTGGACCTGCGGACAGAGCAGGTCTTTGGGTTCGAAGCACTTGCGCGATGGTGGCGCAATGGAAGCATCGTTCCCCCAAGCGCGTTTATCGCCACGGCAGAGGAAAGCGGCCTGATTGCCGATATAGATTGCAGCATCCTATCGAAGGCGACCCGCGATATCGCAGATTTCAATCGCCGCAACGGCACCCGGTTTTCCATCAGCGTCAACTTTTCGACCATGCATTTCAGCTCGCTCAAGTTCGTGGAAACCGTAAAGTGCGCGTTAACGGCCTCGGGACTGCCACCGGACCTTTTGACCATCGAGATTACGGAAACCGCTGAAATGCAGGATTGGGACAAGGCCAAACAGATCGTGTCGGCCATTCATGATCTTGGGGCCAAGGTATCCATTGACGATTTTGGCACCGGCTTTTCATCCCTGGCCTATTTGCGCATGACGGTGGCCGATGAAATCAAGATTGACCGGTCATTGGTTCGGGATATCGAAACGTCAGACAGGTCCCGTTTCCTGTTGGATGCCGTGCTGGATATCGTGCGCAATCTGGGACTGGATGTGACAGTGGAAGGGATTGAAACCCGGCAGCAGGCAGATCTTGTTCTGGAAATGGGCGCAAGGAAGGCGCAAGGTTATTTTTTTAGTAGACCAATTCCCCGTGACGACGCCTTTGCCGCGGCTATGGCAGCGGACCAACCGCTGTTGCAGCGTCCCGCATCCTAGATTGCCGGATCCTCAGACGCTGCAAATCTAGTCGATATCATGGCTGGCTGTTCCGATCAGATCGCGCGGCACCACAAAGGCTTTGCAATCGCCGGTATGCTGCCGAACCTCGGCCCACTTGGGAACGTCAAAATCAATCACCGTGCTGGCGCAGGTCGGATAGTCGCTGAAGCGCCGATGATCAGGCGCCGTTCGCACCAGCCCGTTTGCCAACATGCCAATCCCGGGGTTGTGGCCGATCACCGCGACCACCGGCGCGGTCTGTTTCTGGACCATCGCCAGGATCGTATCCGGCGACGCGTGATAGATGCGCGCCGATAGTTGCAGTTTCGGCTGGGTTTTCAGCGCCGGCAGGATCAGTTCGGCCGTTTCCTGTGTGCGTGCCGCATCGGAACACAGCACCACATCGGGTTCATAGCCTTCGTCCGCCATCCACGCACCGATCGCCCGCGCAGAAGCGCGTCCGCGGTTGTTGAGGACGCGGGCGTGATCATCCGCGAAAGGATCGCTCCAACTGGATTTCGCGTGGCGGATCAGGATCAGGCGCAGGGTCATAAAAAGGCCTCCATGTGGAAAGCGGCTTGGGCGGGCAGGCGGGTGCCTTGGCCCACGGGACA
>CBDTVH010000240.1:0-4488 GCA_965363665.1 uncultured Yoonia sp.
CGAAGGCGCGCTCGATATCCGCCGTCTGCGCGACGTCGCACTCGTAAGCGCGCGTCTCACTCTCCTCCGAGATCACGGCGTCGCGCGGCAGGACTTCTGACAAACGCTCCACGATCTGCGCTTTGCGTGACAGAACGCTGGCGTCCGGTGCTGGCATTTCCATGTGGCGACTCCCCTGATCGGTTGATTGGTAAAAAGATATTACCAATTTTACGATATGGCAAGTCTGAACTGTAGAGGATAGACAAGCGCCTATGCAAATACTGGATCATTTGGCGTTACTTTCCGCCCTCGATTGGGCCGCATCGGGTGCAATTGTCGCAGCTTGGTTTGTCCTTGGGTGGATGATCGAACACCCCGGCGCCAAGCGTCCCTCAGTCACAATCCTGATGTCAGAGCGGCGGCGCGATTGGATGAAGGTCTTTGTCACACGCGATCCGCGTATTTTCGACAGCCAGATCCTCAGCAGTCTGCGGCAGGGGACATCGTTCTTTGCCTCGACCTGCCTATTGGCTGTAGGTGGCGTACTGGCCCTTGCAGGCAATACCGAGCCATTGCGCGGTGTTGCCGCCGAAGTGACCGAAATGGCCGTGCCTGTGGTAATCTTTCAATTGAAACTTGCCCTCGTTGCCATCTTCCTGACCAACGCCTTCCTCAAATTCGTCTGGGCCAACCGTGTCTTTGGCTATTGCGCCGTGCTGATGGCCGCCGTGCCCAATGACCCCGAAGACCCGATTGCCTTTCCGCGTGCAGCTCAGGCGGCCGAGTTGAACATACGCGCTGCGATCAATTTCAATCGTGGTTTGCGTGCGATGTATTTCGCGCTGGGTGCGTTGGCGTGGCTTCTGGGCCCGATTGCCCTGATGGTTTCGACCGTCGTAGTGGTCTGGGTCGTCTGGTCACGCGAATTTGCATCACTGCCCCGCAGTATCCTGCTAAAAGATCAGACATGAGACTTGCTTTCACATTCGCGATGCTTGCTGCCCCTGCCTTGGCGGATGGCCCGGTTATTGAAAATATCACCGTCAGTGGCGACCAATTCAGCGTTACCCTGTCCCATCCCGATACGGGCTGGGATCATTATGTCGACGGGTGGGAGGTGTTGGATGCGGACGGCAACAGCCTTGGGGTGCGTGAGCTGCTACACCCCCATGTGACCGAGCAACCGTTTACCCGGTCGTTGTCAGGGGTCACGATCCCGCAGGGTGCCACGACTGTCTATGTGCGCGCCCGATGTAATGTGGACGGCTGGTCGGACGATTTGTACGAAGTCCGACTGGACGACTAACGCCCGACGCCAAGCTGGTAATCGGCAATCACGGGATAGTGGTCCGTTGGCCATTCATCATTGAATTTTTCGCGTAGGACAATCGGATCGCCCACCAATTCAGCGTCACCGATACTGGCGATATGATCAATCGCACCGAACAGGTTCAGGCCGCGATTGAGATGATAGGTCGATCCCCTGACCGGTACGAATTCAAGGCCCCGATCAGCAAGTATATCGACCACCGGATCGCCAATCCGCGCGTTAAAATCGCCGATGACAAAAAGCGTTTCACTGTTTGCAATCCAAGGTGCAATCCGCTCTGCCACCAATTCAATCGACTGCACCCGATTTGACCTGCTGGCATAGTCCGTGTGCAGGTTGACGACACGAAAGACTGCACCGCTATCATTGTCCTGAAATTGCGCCCAAGAGGTGAAAGCAGGATAAGAGCCGTTGAAGGTACGCGCATAAAGAACGTCGGGAGTGGGCGAGAAGAAAAACCATCCCTCGTCAAGAAGCGTCACACGATCCGGTCGGTAAAAGATTGGTTGCGTTGAAGGAAAGACGTCGGGATCACCAGTCGCTGCTGCCGCGTAGTCAGGGTTCCGGTCCAGCAACCAATCCAGCTTCAGGTTGATCTGTCCGCCGCTGCCCCGCCCGAAACTTTCCATTTCCTGAAAACCGATGACATCGGCCTCGATTGCTTTAAACGCCAGATCAAGTGGGATTTTGCGCCGTTCCCAATCGCCAACAGACCAGGCGCCGGTGTCTTGCCCAAGGATGATATAGTGCACGTTATAAGTTGCAATCCGCAGCGTGTCAGCGCCGGGATCAGGCAATGGCGTGTTCCCCGAATTGCGGATCGCCTGACATCCAACCAAGGCAACCACCGCGACAAGTGTGGCGCTCAGGAACTTGAAGAGGGCAGCGAGCATCGCGCTAGCGACGCCCTTCGCGCAGCCATGCCCCGACGATCAAAAGTGAGGCCAAAAGCAGGAATGCCCATGCAGGCAAGAGCGGGTTGATACTGATCTCGGCGGTGCGGAAGGCTTCGCGCGGCGTAATTCCGATCCAGCCGCGTCCGGCGGCGGGTCGTCCTTCGCGGACTGCGCGCACATCGACACTGCCCGAAGAAATTGCGACAATCCCGCCGCGGGTGCTTTCGACCAGCGGGGCCAGTGTTTCGCCGCCAGCGATCGTTTGCTCAAACTCGCGAGGTGCCGATGGGCCAAGTGCGATCACGGCCTCTTCTTCGCCGTCATTCAGGCGGTAAAGCCCAATCTCAGGAGCCTCCCAAAGTGTTTCAAACCGGCCGGGGGATACTTCTTCCAAACGTAGCGTTGTCTCGGTTCCGTCGGGATGTGTGATCACGACATCGCCGGTATCCAGCGACAGCGTGCGGCGAATAATCCGCATGGTCTGTCCGGTGGGTTCGACCCAAAGCGCCTCTTCCTCAAGCTCGGGTTCTTTCATCATCCAATGGGCCAGTCGGCGCAGCAATTCCAACTGCGGTCCACCACCTTCATAGCCGCGATCCCATAGCCAGGAATGGTCCGACGCGATCAATGCGACACGGCCCTCACCGACACGGTTGAGTGTGAGCAGGGGGCGTTCATCAAGGCCGGACATGACCGTCATCGCGTCTTGTGGCACCAGCACATCGACCAGTCGGAACCAGCGACCCCAACCGGGGCCTTCGCCATCGGGATTTGGTGACAGCGCATCAAGCCCCTCGGTCACGGGATGGCGCGCGCCAAGATCGGTGATTTGTGGCACGAACCCTTCTTCAAAGACGCGCGCTGTGGGCGCACCCGGCAGGATTTGCCCAAGAGGTGAGCGGTAGATGCTTTCGGCCGACCCGTATTCTGGGCCCGATGAAATCAGCACCGCACCACCTTGGTCAACATAGTCACGGATATTGTCCAGATATGCGCTGGGCAAGATGCCGCGACGGCGGTAGCGATCAAAGATGATCAGGTCGAAATCATGGATTTTTTCAAGGAACAGCTCGCGCGTCGGAAAGGCGATCAGGGACAGTTCGTTGACGGGCACACCGTCTTGTTTTTCGGGTGGGCGCAGAATCGTAAAGTGGACCAGATCAACGGAAGAATCTGATTTCAGCAGGTTCCGCCACGTGCGTTCACCCGGGTGCGGTTCGCCCGAAACCAGCAAAACGCGCAGGCGGTCACGCACGCCGTTGATCTGCACGACAGCGGCATTGTTGCGATTGGTCAACTCGCCCTCGGCATCGGGGATGATGAATTGCAGGACGTTCATGCCACCGTGGGGCAGTGTGACGGGCAGCTGGATATCCTCGCCTATAGGCACCGGAACGGTGACAGGTGGTTCGCCGTCTATCGAAATGGAAAGCGGGACTGACCCGGTCTCAGGTGCGGCACCTTGATCTTCAACCCGCAGTGTCAGGTTCACCTCTTCGCCAAGGATCGCAAAGGCGGGCGCATTTTCAACGACCAGGCGCCGATCCCAGTCATCTGGTTGCCCGGTCAGCAGAGTATGCACAGGTGCCGGCAGGTTTGGTGCCCGCTCGATGTCGTGCAAACGCCCGTCTGTCACAAGGATGATGCCGGCGATGCGCGCTTGCGGTTCTTCGGCCAGAGCACCCGAAAGTGCTGTCATCAAGGTCGTTCCAAGATCACCTTCGCCGTCGCCCAGTGTCACCGTGCGCAGTTCGGTGTTAGGCTGGCGCGCTATTTCGGCCTCAATATTTGCGACGGCGTCTGCGTTCTGCGACGGGCGGTCGCCGATGCGTTGACTTGCGCTTTCGTCGACCACCATCATCACGATATCGGTCAGCGGTTCGCGTTCTTCCTGCTGAAGGCTTGGGTTCGCGATGGCCGCCAAAAGAGCCAGCCCAGCCAAACCGCGCAGCCACCAGCCGGGCAATCGTCGCCAGATCGCAAGGATCAGCGCCAAAAGGGCCAGTCCTGCGACTCCATATAGCAGGATGAGCGGGATAAGTGGATCAAGAACGATTGTTCCGGTCATATCACTGCCCCAGCCGATCCAGCAGGTCAGGTACATGTACCTGATCCGACTTATAATTGCCCGTCAGCACATGCATGATGACATTCACGCCAAAGCGCAGCGCAATCTCGCGTTGCCGTTCACCGGACATACCGCGTCCGACAGGGAACATGCGACGTCCGTTGCCATCAACGGCCCATGCGCGCGCCCAATCGTTGCCGCCAATGATGACA
>CBDTVH010000241.1:0-4469 GCA_965363665.1 uncultured Yoonia sp.
GACAGAGGTCGGATTGGCCTCCAGCGTGATCTCGATATCATTGGCGATAGACCAAGTGGCGCGGACCTTCGCCAAGATCGCATCAACCACTTCCGGATCCATCAGGCTTGGGGTACCACCCCCAAAAAACACCGACCGCAGCACGCGTCCCTGGGTTTCCGCCCCGATCCGTTCAATTTCGCTCAAATACGCAGATTGCCAGGCTTTCTGATCAATCTGCGCCACAACATGACTGTTGAAATCACAATAGGGGCACTTCGCCTGGCAAAACGGCCAATGGATATAAAGGCCAAAGCCGCCATGTTCCCAATCTTCCATCTCAGCCAAAGCAACCTGCAATCAGTTTGGCAAAAGCATCCGCCCGATGGCTGATCTTGTTCTTTTCCCAGCGGTCCATTTCCCCAAAGGTCATGTCATAGCCATCAGGTTGGAAAATCGGATCATACCCATGCCCCTGATCGCCGCGCATTGGCCAAACGATCTGGCCGGGCATGACACCGGGAAACACTTCGTCATGGCCGTCAGGCCACGCCAAAACCAGCGTACAGCAAAACCGCGCCGTCCGCGGATAGGGGGCAGAAACAGACTCTAACGCGGCCCAACTCCGCTCCATCGCCATCTTGAAGTCACGGCCATTCGGTGTTTCCGCCCAGTCAGCGGTATGCACTCCCGGCGCACCGCCAAGGGCATCAATCTCGATCCCGCTATCATCCGCAAGCGCTGGCAACCCAGTCGCCTTTGCCGCCGCATGCGCCTTGATCCGGGCATTTCCGACAAAGGTCTCTTCCGTCTCTTCCGGCTCCGGCAATCCATGATCGGCGTTTGACGTCAAAGACACACCATAGGGCTGCAAAAGATCGGCGATCTCCTCCAGTTTTCCCTTGTTATGGGTCGCAATCACCAGTTCCTTGCCGTCAAACCGCCGCATTAGCCAACCGCCGCCAATTGCGCTGCCGTCAGTTCAGCAACGCCTTTCTCTGCCAGATCAAGCAGCGCATCCATCTGCGCACGACTATAGGTCGACCCCTCCGCAGACATCTGCACCTCAATCAACTTGCCCCCGGTCATAACGAAGTTCCCGTCAACGCCTGCTTCGCTATCTTCAGGATAATCCAGATCAAGCACTTCTTGCCCTGCATAGACCCCGCAGGAAATCGCGGCGACCGGGTCAATCAGCGGATCACTGATCACATCACCCGCTTTCATCAACTTCTGTACCGCCAGCTTCAGCGCAACCCAACCACCGGTGATCGACGCGCAACGCGTGCCGCCATCGGCTTGAATGACATCACAATCCACAACAATCTGCCGCTCACCCAAGGCTACGCGGTCAACACCCGCACGCAAAGAACGGCCAATCAACCGCTGAATTTCCTGCGTACGCCCGGATTGGCCATTTTTGGCTTCGCGCCGCATCCGAGTGTTCGTCGCACGCGGTAGCATCCCATATTCAGCTGTGACCCAGCCCAAGCCAGAGTTCTTCAAAAACGGCGGCACCCGCTCATCAATCGTCGCGGTACACAAGACATGAGTATTCCCGCATTTGATCAGGCAAGAGCCCTCAGCATGCATCGTTACGTCTGTTTCAATGGAAACTTCGCGCATTTCGTTCGTCTGACGGCCTGATGGACGCATGAGGTCTCTCCTATCGGTTGCAAGGTGGGGATACGCTGCCCACATATGAAATCCAACCCCGATTGACGCGACTACAAACTTCGTTTTAATTGCGTCGCCCTTGCAGATGGATTCCATGACCGAACAACTGCCAAATATCGACGAAATGAACGATCGCTCGCGCGAGGTGTTTCGACGTGTGGTGGAAGGATACCTGGAAAGCGGGGCGCCTGTCGGCTCACGGACGCTCACGCGCGATTTTTCGGAAAAGATCAGCGCTGCGACAATCCGCAATGTGATGCAGGACCTTGAGTTCCTGGGGCTTGTCGGCAGCCCACACGTCAGCGCAGGCCGCATTCCAACACAACTTGGTTTGCGCATGTTCGTCGATGGGTTGCTGGAGGTTGGCGATCTGGATGGTAAAGACCGCGAAACGATCGACCGTACACTGGCATCCAACAATCAAGACGTCACTTCGGTCCTTGATCAGGTTGGCACAGCGCTGTCCGGTGTCACACATGGCGCAAGTCTGGTTCTGACCCCAAAACACGAAGCGCCGATCAAGCACATCGAATTTGTCTCACTTTCCCAAGACCGCGCTCTTGTCGTGCTGGTCTTTGGGGACGGCCACGTCGAAAACCGCATCTTTACGCCGCCACCCGGTCAAACGCCGTCGTCCATGCGCGAAGCCGCGAATTTCCTGAATGCAATCGCCGCCGGACATACGCTGTCTGAGCTTGGCGCTGTCATCGCCCGCGAAATTGCCGCGCGTCGGCAGGAAATCGACCAACTTGCCGCCGCCCTTGTCGAAAATGGCATCGCGTTATGGGAAAACGAAGGCGAGGCCACGGAACGTCTTATCGTGCGTGGCCGCGGCAACCTGTTGGGTGATAACGAAAACGAAGCCGATCTGGCCCGCATCCGTACCCTCTTTGACGACCTTGAGCGCAAGCGCGACATCGCCCAATTCCTTGATCTGGCCGAAGAAGGCGAAGGCGTGCGCATTTTTATTGGCTCAGAGAACAAATTGTTCTCTTTATCGGGTTCATCTCTCGTCGTTTCCCCTTATATGAACGCCGACCGCAAGATTATTGGCGCAGTCGGTGTGATCGGGCCAACGCGGCTCAATTACGGGCGCATCGTGCCGATTGTGAATTATACCGCACAGCTGGTTGGCAAAATGATTGCTGACCGCTCTTAAAGGGAAAATAGATGTCTGACAAAGACGAAGAACTGCAAAGCCTTGATGAACTCGCTGCCGAAGGCGACGAAATGGACTTTGACGCCGCCGCCGCCAGCTTTGATGAAATCGAGGCATTGCGCGCCGAGCGTGACGAGTATCGTGACAAATTCATGCGCGCGCTTGCAGATACCGAAAACCTGCGCAAGCGGGCCGATCGCGACCGGCGCGAGGCCGAGGATTATGGCGGGTCCAAACTCGCCCGTGATATTCTGCCCGTCTACGACAATATGCGCCGCGCGCTACAGTCTGCCGCCGAGGCCGAGAAGGACGTGAACAAAGCACTGCTTGAAGGCGTAGAGTTGACGATGCGCGAATTGATAAGCGTATTCAAAAAGCACGGTATCGACCCTATTACACCGGAAATCGGTGATAAATTCGATCCCAAGCTACATCAGGCGATGTTCGAAGCACCGCTGCCCGATACCAAAGCCGGCGACATCATTCAGGTTGCCGCCGAAGGTTTCATGTTACACGACCGCTTGTTGCGTCCTGCACAGGTTGGGGTGTCTTCAACGCCAGCCAAGTAGGGTGGATGCCGCCCGCGCTATAGCTTGGACCGCAATTCATAGATCAATTCAAGCGCATCCCGTGGGCTCAGCTCATCGGGGTGCACTTGTTTCAACCGCTCCTCAATTTCCGAAGGCTGTGACGGCGCGCTTACGGGCGCAGGTGTCGCCGCAAACAACGGCAAATCATCAATAATCGCCTTTTGCGCCCCACCGCCTTCGCGCTCGCCTTTCTCCAACGCCTCCAAAACCACCTTCGCGCGTTCAACAACAACCGGTGGCAGACCAGCCAGACGTGCTACCTGCACCCCATAACTGCGATCTGCCGTACCGCGCTTGACCTCATGCAGGAAAATCACATCGCCGTCCCATTCCTTGACGGCAACGGTGGCGTTATCGACGCCATCCAGTTTTGCGGAAAGCGCTGACATCTCATGATAATGGGTGGCGAACAACGCACGGCAACGGTTCACGTCGTGCAAATGCTCCAGAGTGGCCCAGGCAATCGACAAACCGTCATAGGTGGCCGTACCGCGCCCGATCTCATCCAAAATTACCAAAGCCCGATCATCCGCCTGGTTCAAAATCGCGGCGGTTTCGACCATTTCAACCATAAAGGTCGATCGCCCACGCGCCAGATCATCGGATGCACCCACACGGCTAAAAATCTGACTGACAATCCCGATATGTGCCTCACTCGCAGGGACAAAACTGCCCATCTGCGCCAATATGGCCAACAAAGCGTTCTGTCGCAGAAACGTCGACTTACCCGCCATGTTCGGTCCGGTCAGCAACCAAATCGGGGCCTTTGTCAGCCCGCAATCATTTGCGATAAAGGGTGCCCCGTCCTTTTGAAGCGCTGCTTCGACCACCGGGTGTCGGCCACCCACGATGTCAAACGCGCGGCTGTCATCGACCTTTGGCCGTACCCAGTTTTCCGCTACGGCAAGGTCTGCAAGCGCTGCCATCAAATCGAACTCGGACAGCGCCCGCGCCAACGCACCCAAAGGCCCGGCTTGCGCGACAATCGCCTCAATTAGGCTGGAATAGAGCCTTTTTTCAATCTCAAGCGCCCGCCCGCCCGCATTCAGGATGCGCGTCTCAAT
>CBDTVH010000242.1:0-4468 GCA_965363665.1 uncultured Yoonia sp.
CGATCCCTGAGGCAGTGGACTTTGAAGCCGCCGATATGAGCCCGATGGCCCGCAGCTTTTACGCCGAAAGCAAGAAGGTGCGGAACGACCGGATCAAGGACGAATTGGGGGTAGAACTGCTTTACCCTGACTACAAATCAGGCCTCAAAGCGTTGCTGGCGCAGGAAATCGGCGCCTGACAGTACGGGCGATCCCGGCGTAAATCAGCAAAATGAACACGCCGACACCCAGGTAGGACCCGTAGACAATCGCGCGATCCGCAAATTCCAGATTGTTCAGGAACGGATAAGGCAGCCCGCTTGTGACGGTCCCGGATGGGCTGGTGTTGAGAGGCTGCAACACCAGTTCGGCCCATAACAGATAGACCCCGACGACCCCGAACAGCCAGGCAAACGCGGCGCCCAGCCGACGATAGCTGCGATGGATGAACACCGTATCGAACACCTGCAACGCGGGGCCGAGCCCATGCAGATAAAGCTCCAGATGCCATGCGCTCAACTGCCCGTCACTGGTCACCGAGTTGGGATCTGCAAGGAACAACCGCCAATAAAGAAACACAACCATCGTGTTGATCACGGCCGTCATACAAACAAAACCATCCCAACGCCGTTCGCTGCGCCCTTCTTCGATGGCCATCATGCGGCTGAAGGCAAAGAATGAGCAAAACAGCGCCCAGACTGTCAGAAAGCGGAATGGCCCTGCGAATTGGTCCCAGCCGCCAAAAATAAGCATGCGGATGCAATACCCACCGGCCAAAAGAAACGCGGTCCAGCGGAAAATCAAACGAGGGTTCATCGACATTTAAGGCTCACTTTTTGGGCAGAGCATGCGCGGGGCAGGCGATATCCGTCCAGCATAACCTCGCGTCGGCAGTTGCTCTTGCCCAAATGTTGCAAACAACCCATATCAAGCGCACTTCTGACCAAAGGCCAAACCTATGACTCTTCGCCAAAAAACTGCGGATGTGCTTGCGACCGCACGGGTGCGCAACTTTATCGTCGCAGTGATTATCTTTAACGCGATCATTCTGGGGATGGAGACATCAAAGACGATCATGGATGCGGCCGGACCGCTTATCCTGACGCTCGACAGGCTGTGCCTTTCTGTTTTCGTGATCGAGATTGCGGCCAAGCTTTTTGCCCACCGCCTGCAATTCTTTCGCGGTGGCTGGAACATTTTTGATTTCGTCATCGTCGGCGTTTCGCTGATCCCCGGCGGGGGTGGCCTTTCTGTGCTGCGGGCGCTGCGTATCCTGCGGGTCTTGCGGGTTATTTCGGTTGTGCCGTCGCTGCGCCGCGTGGTTGAGGGGTTTGTGACAGCCCTGCCCGGCATGGGGTCAGTGTTCCTGTTGATGGGGATCGTCTTTTACATCGCGGCGGTCATGGCGACAAAACTCTTTGGTGATGCCTTCCCGCAATGGTTCGGCACCTTGGGCCGCTCGGGCTATTCGCTGTTCCAGATCATGACCCTGGAAAGCTGGTCCATGGGCATCGTGCGCCCGGTGATGGAGGTCTATCCCTACGCTTGGGCGTTCTTTGTCCCGTTCATCATGGTCACGACCTTCGCGGTCGTGAACCTGTTGGTCGGCCTTATCGTGAATTCGATGCAGGACGCACACGCCGAGGAAGGCAATGCCGCGACAGATGCCTACCGCGATGAAGTGTTGGCCAAGCTGGACGCGATCGAAGCGCGGTTGGATCGGGACAGCAAGACGGGATAGCGCGGGTCTGGGCGGATCAACACGGTCCAACGTAATCCAATGCCTCATCCAGCCGGATCGCATTTGCAGGACAGCCTCGCACAAACCTGCCCGCTGTGCCCTGCACGCGCAGGCATCTTGCAGGTGTTGACGTCGCCATGCGCAACGCTTGCGTGGGTGACAAACCGACCTTGTCGACCAGGTTCGAAAGTGCCGTGGGAACATCAAGATCCGCACCCGCGAGCGTGCCATCTTCCAGTGTCAGCCGTCCATCCCGACGCGACACCTTGCGCCCGTTCAACGAAAACGCGGTCATCGACGATCCGGCGGTTGCCATCGCGTCCGTGACAAGGAAAATCTCGTCCGTTTCTTGCTTGGCAGACAAGGCGATGCCCATGCTGCTTGCGTGCACATGAACACAATCGGCGATCAATCCCGCACTGACGCCAGCGGTCTGCAATGTTGCACCGACCAGCCCAGGTTCCCGGCTGCCCAACTGGCTCATGGCATTGAACAAATGCGTCACGCAACGGGCGCCGGCGGCAAAGGCTGTTTGCGCTTGGGCAAAACTGCAATCCGTATGGCCCAGCGATACGATGACGCCCCCGGCACACAGCCGTTTGATCTGTTCGGGGCTGACGCTTTCGGGCGCAACAGTGACCATCACATTCGGCAGTCGCATCGCCGCATCAAGTAGAAAGGCCTGATCGGCATCGGTCATTGGACGGATCAGCGCCGGATCATGGGCGCCCTTCTTGGTGATAGACAAATGCGGACCTTCCAGATGAATACCGATGATGCCAGCCACACCTGCCGCGATCGCCTGTTCCACCGCATCGACGCCTGCGCGCAGGCAATCGGGCGTATCGGTGATCAGTGTCGGCAACAGCGCCCGGGTGCCGGTTTGTGCATGTGCTGCGGCGATGGTTTCGAGTGTCGCGACTGACGGGTCATCATTGAACATCACACCCCCGCCGCCGTTCACCTGCAGATCAACAAAACCAGGCATGATCGTGCCGCGCGCGACCGCGTCAACCGCATACGCACCCGGAATATCAGTGGCGGGGATAATGCCGTCGATGGTGTCACCATCCAAAAGCAACGCCGCATCGGTGTGCATCAGCAACCCGTCAAAGACTTGTGCCCCGGTGATTGCCCGCTTCATCATGATTTACCTGTCACTTTCAATACGTGCCACGCTGTCCAAATCACGCAGTTTCTGCGCCAGAAGCACCGCACCGTCGAGCGGGGACCCCAGCGGGGGCTGGACGCGCGACCGGATATGATCTGCGAAATAGTCCAGATAATGCGGTCCAAGGCTACCGGTCAGACACAACAAGTCATCGTCAGACACGCCAACCGCCTTCATGCAAGATGTCAGATACAACGCACCCTCCCGCATCATCTCTTTGCCGTGGTGGTCGCCCGCTTGCGCGGCATCGACGATGCTTGGCGCAAGATCGGCATAGTCAGCGGGCCGTGCATCTTTGACGAACTGTAGCACTTTACGCCGCGATCCGCCGCAATGCGCCATGATATGCTGTGTCAGGCCAGACTGCGCGACCAACGCATCATGTGCCAGAACGGCGCGGCGCAACGCTTGCATACCCAACCAGCACCCGGACGCCTGATCGCCCAGTTGCGCACCCCATCCCCCGACAAACCGCATAGTGCCGCCGCGCTGGGCAGCCACGAAGGAACCGGTGCCAACGGATGCCAGTACTCCATCTGCCTGTCCAAGCGCACCCGCGACAGACGTGACACCGTCATCAGTTACCGCCAGCAAGCCAAATGGCATCGCCTGCGCCACATGCGCCTTGTCCGCTTCGCACAGAACGCCGGCAAGCCCGATATGCGCGGCGCAATTTCTGAGTTGCAAAGCCCCTGTCGGCAGCTGCGTAATTGCATCCTGGACAGCCGCCAGCACGTTGCGAATGGCGGCGTCGGGATCCGTGAAATAGTTGGCCGGGCCACCGCGCGCCTGCGCCAGTTGGCGCCCTTTCAGGTCACAAACGGCAACGCGACAGCCTGACCCACCCCCATCTATGCCGAAAACATGCTCTACAGACGTCATGCCGATACGGTGCCCCTTGCATCCCTTTCAGGGCGCTTCGTACCGCACCGCTGATCTTTGCAGCACAATGAAGCCAGATGCCGGGCGGGCCAACCCCAACCATGCACAAAAAAACCCCGCCATCACGAAAGGATGGCGGGGGAAAAGTTAGTGCTCGCGTGCCCATCCAGTATTGGACAGGCTTGCCGCAGGCACCGGCGGTATCAACTTTGGTAAAACTTAGTGTTTCGCCATCTCGGAGCGGATCTGCTGACGCAGCAGATCAATGGGCACCTTTTGCCCGTCGCGTTTAAATTGCCAATAGGTCCAGCCGTTACAGCTTGGCGCACCTTCCAGATGCGCCCCGACCTGATGGATTGATCCTTTGATGTCGTCACCGATCAGCGTGCCATCGGCACGGACCTTGGCTTTGTGACGGCCATTCATGCTCCACAATTCCTCACCGGGGCGCAGCATGCCGCGCTCGACCAAGACGCCAAAGGCGACGCGGGGTTCGGCGCGTTTGGACGTGGAAACCTGCAAAGCTTCGTTGTCGAACTTGCGGGTGTTCTTGATGCGCTTCTCGGCCACCTTGCGGTACGCCTCTTCGCGTTCGATCCCGATGAAATCGCGGCCCAGCATCTTTGCGACCGCGCCCGTGGTGCCAGTCCCGAAGAAGGGGTCAAGGACCACATCGCCGGGGTTCGTGGTGGCAA
>CBDTVH010000243.1:0-4459 GCA_965363665.1 uncultured Yoonia sp.
CGACGTCCATATCGCCGCATCCCGCAAAGGAGAGGCGGAATTGGTTCAAAACCTGTCCCGTCTCGCACCCTTGCCCGGCACGCAAGTGCGCCATCTGCGCCATCACGCCGACCCGTCATTAGGTGGCAGGAATGCATCTGACCTGCGCAGCTTTCAACCTGGCTATTTCGGGCTGCTCAGCAATATTGATGCTGACGACACACTGCCTTCGGATACGATCATTCCTGACTATGAACCAACAAACATAAGCGGTTTTCTAAAGGCAATGGCGCGCGCAAACATGCATTTCTGTGTTCGGACCCCTTATGCCAAATCCAGTTTCGGTGTGGTTCCGGCCAAACCCTTTACCAAGGGATTTAACGCGGCGGTGGTAGGTGCGAATGTGCTGGTAAACCGACAGGTTGACGATGCGATACACTATCTTGGTGAAGACTACCCCTTTATGATCCCCGACAGCACCACTGCGGAGATTGATAAAGGCTTTGCCGCAGCACGAGAGGCCTTCGGAACCGCAAAATGGAGGTTGGGACTTGATCGGATGGCTGATATGGCAGCGCGCGTCGCCCCGCGTGAAGTCGCACTGGAACTGAAGCAAATTGTCGATCTCTTCCGGTAGAGGACCCTTCCAATGACCAATCAGCAAACCTTTCTGATCGTCACGACGATGAAGAACGAAGGTCCCTTCATGATTGACTGGATCGCCTATCATCGCGCGCTCGGATTTGATGATATTCTGATCTATACCAATGACTGTGCAGACGGGACCGACCTGATCGGCGACCGGCTTCAGGACTTGGGGTATGCCCACCACGAACGCAACAGATTGGGGCCAAGAGCCACACCGCAAAACCGCGCGCACAACCTGTCCATGCGGCATCCAAGCTTCAAAGCGGCAGATTGGGTCATCAGCCTGGATGTTGACGAATACATCAATATCCGGCTTCCAAGCGGTCATATTGCGGATTTCGTCGCGACCTGCGGCCCATCTGACGCGATTTCGATATGTTGGAAAATGTTCGGAAACGCAGGCGTTGATACCTATGAGGACACACCAGTCCCGGAACTGTTCCTGCAATCGACCGAAGAGAATATCTTTCCAAACTACAAAACACGCGCCTTCAAAACGTTGTTTCGCAACAACGGAACATTCAACCGTTTCCGCGCGCACCGGCCACGCATCGACCCGGCCATGGCGGCAAACCCTGATGCACCTTACGAAGGGGTCGTGTGGCGTGATGCCGGCGGGCAAAAGGCAGACGCCGCGCAGATTGACTGGAAGATCTGGCGCGGATTTAGCCACGCCCACGCCCGTATTCACCACTACGCTGTCCGCTCGACCGACAGTTTTCTGGTCAAGCGCGATCGCGGGCGCACCAACCATGTCGGACAGGATCAAGGGTTGGAATACTGGAACCAGTTGAACCATAATCACGTGACCGATGACTCGATCTTGCGGCACATGCCTGCAATGCATGCCGTCAAAGACGACATGCTGGCAGATGCACAACTGCGCGAACTGCACGAAAATGCCTGCGCCTGGCATCGCGGGAAAGCGGCGGAACTTAAAAACCGCCCTGAATGGGCCGATGTGATCACCGCACTTTATGGCGCCCAAGACGAAAGAGGTACGCAATGACAGCAGAGCTCACACGCGAGGCGCGCCGCGCGAAACAAGCCAAACAGCGCGAGAAAAAAGATGCGCTACGCCGCGCGATGCTGAGAAAGATGCCGCCGAATGCCGTCTGCGTTGAGATTGGTGTGTGGCGCGGAGAGTTCTCGAAAATCCTTCTTGAAGAGCTGACGCCAAGACACCTTTATCTCATCGACCCATGGGCGGTGCAGGAAGATGACCTTGGTGGTGCATCGCTGGCAGGCGCGCAGGACAAATCCAAGATGGATACCATCCACGATCATGTTCAGGCGACGTTTGCCGCCCAAATTGCCGCTGGCACGGTGACAATCATCCGCGATTATTCCGCGCCCGCGCTTATCAGATTTGAAGATCAATCGATTGATTTCATCTATCTGGATGGAGATCATTCTTTTGAGGGCGTCTTGGCAGACTTACAGTCAGCGCACGCAAAGCTGAGGGTAGGGGGCGTCGTGATGCTGGATGACTACCATCAAAAAGGGTGGTGGGGTGATGGCGTCATTCGTGCGCTGAATACCTTTGTTGGCCAAAAACCGGCGCATTACCGGTTCAAAAGCATGGCAGGCGCACAGATTGCAGTGCAAAAACTAAAGGACTAGCAACGGGACCCATTATTCAAGGTTCCTTCTGCCCGCCGATCTGCCCTGCAAGTTCGCGATGAAAAGGAATACGCAGCAGGCTCCGATTTTTGGCGCTTATAAGTTTTCGAACCACAGACCCACGCATCCGCGCCCGTGGCGCAATGGCCGATGTCAGTTGATACAGACGACGGTCATTGAATGGGTTCACAGAAAAATGCCGGACGTAGGCCGAATACTCAAGCACAGGACCTGCCGGAAGCATTAGTTCGACATGCGCCAGATCATACAATCGCGCGTGTGCCTGAGATGGCAAACCATCCATCCATCCCTGATACTTATCCAGCAGATACGCGTAGCGTTTATTCTCGTCCTCAGTCCTGCGTTTACCAGCCCTCAAACCCGTCAAGGTGGCCAGTCCATTGACGCTGGAGCAGGGCGCGCTGATGCTCTTTTCCGACCATTTGTTGGCGCGTGCCATTTCCAGCCCGGTGCCACGCAATACAACATCTACCGGCGGACTAAGCGCCACGTAACGGCCCCAGTCTTTGCGCATTCCATAACACCACCCGGTACGCAAAAGCATTTTTTGGTATTCTTCTTCGTCGAAAGACGCGGGCAAGCTGTTTTGAACCAAGGGTGAACGCCTTGAAATGATACGCATCGGAACGCCGACCTGCTCGGCCAAACGGACCGCTCCGACCGCATCAACATAGGTCGACCGGTTCAAATGATAACAGTAGAACTCTTTGACTTTATCCAGATTTGGCGTTGCCGCCGCCAAAAGTATCCGTGAGTCCTGTCCGGCTGTGACGGGCAACGCACAGTCATAAGTTGATACAAGGGCGTCAATTGAAGCCGATAACCGGTCGCCAATTTCTTCGATGCAGTCGCGTCTGTTCTGGTCCAAGTCCGCAAACGGGGTGTCACTGTGGGGCCAATGCCGGTGTGACGCAAAGGTTTCCATGTCCAGATAGTGATTTGGTTGAAGGCGCCGCACGCGCCTGTCTACCGTATCACCAAAGGCAAAGCGCTCTTTCTTTGCAAGGACCTTCGCGTGGTCGATCTGCTCATGCATCAAAAGTGGTCCGTTGATCACAAGCGGTACGCTTGATCCAATGGTTTTCTCAGCCTTGTTGCAGACAGCCGACAGGTTGCTGGCGGGATCGACATAAAAACGCACGTGGCCGCCACAATTTGCCAAGACCACAAACCGCCCGGCAAGTTGTTCGATCCACTGTTCGAGGGCAGGGCCGTCAAACGCGCATGTCATGTCCGCAGCAACACAGCGGCCATTCGGCGCGACGGCAACCCCCAAAACAACAGCGATTAGTGCACCAGTTTCGTCAGTGATCTTCGACATCGCCAGAGATGGACAGTATTCGACGCGCAGGTCGGCAAAGGACAGCGACTTCCAACGCTTGCTTAGCACAGGTGTCGCGCTGTCAGCCTTGGTTATTCTGTATTGATACCTGAAAACATCATCGAATTCCCAACCTTGCGCGGCGCACACGGTCTGGGCCAAGCAACTGAAACTCTGATCCATGCGCGCAATACTCTTCGTCCGGGCCGTGTATGACAAGTGGGCCCGATGTGCCGTAGGAATGCAATGGCGCTTGTGTGATACTGACGTCTCTCATGCATTGCTGGTTGCCATGTATATTACATAATACTGATTATGCGACTTTTCGATATCTTGAACTACTAGTAATCTCAGACCCTTAAACCACGCTCCTACAGCGTTCGTGGCCTGCCATCACGTGCAGCAGCATCGGCGGCATCCGCAAGTATTTGCGCCTTTAGCCCATCCTCTCCGGACGGCGTCACTTTCGTCCCGCTCTCCAGCGCCGCTACAAAGTGTTGCATCTCGGCGCGGTATGCGGCCGCGTAGCGTTCCAGAAAGAACGGTTGTGCCACCGCTTTGCGCATCCCGTCGGCGTTGGACAGTTCAACGGTGTTTTCCAACACATTGTCAGCGCGTAACATACCGGCACTGCCATGCACTTCGATGCGCTGGTCATAACCATAACTTGCACGCCGCGAGTTCGATATTTGGCACAACTTGCCGCTGGCAGTCTTCAAGGTCACGACAGCGGTGTCGAAATCACCCGCCGCGGCGGCTGACCGCGCCGACGTGAACAATGCGTACCCGAAATCCGGGTTCCGCTCGAAGACCGTGTTCGATTCGGCGATCGAGGTTTCGAAATCCCCCGCATACATCGCGTACATG
>CBDTVH010000244.1:0-4439 GCA_965363665.1 uncultured Yoonia sp.
CGAAGTATCAGTGATCAAGAGTTTTTCAATCCGGCGCGCCTGCATCAGCGACCGAGCTTCGTCTAGGTCGGCGGGTTCCTGCAGGATCGCAAGATTATCCGTCGTCATCATGACACTGACGGGGGTGTTGTCATCCTCGGCAAAGCGCATATCGCGGTTGGTCACGATGCCGACAACCTTGCCGCCCTCGCCCACGACAGGAAAGCCGGTGATACGGTAGCGCTCCATCAGGGCCTTGGCATCCGCCAGGGTCTGATCGGGACGCAGGGTCACCGGATTATAGACGGTGCCGGACACGAAACGCTTGACCCGGCGGATTTCCTTGGCCTGCTGTTCGATATTCAGGTTTTTGTGTACGACCCCGATCCCGCCGGCCTGGGCCATCGCAATCGCCATGCGGCCTTCGGTCACCGTGTCCATGGCGCTGGACAGCAGGGGGATATTCATGGCGATGGATTGCGTCACCCGTGTCCGCGTATCCGCCGTAGAAGGCAGCACGCTTGACGCCCCCGGCACCAACAAAACATCATCAAAAGTGAGTGCCTCGCGAATTTCCATCAACCAGTCTCCTTGGTGGTCTCGTTGGCACGTCGCTATCGCATGGAAATATGATAACCGAAAGGGCAAACTGGCGCAGAACCGGACTTGTGAGTGCGCAGGAATAAACCCAAGGTGCCGCATGGTGGGCGAATCCAATCAACAAGACAGCACGGCTGGCCGCGTCGGCCGGATCGCACTGAGGCTATTTGTCGTGCTTTGCGTCGTTTATCTGGCCAAGCTCGGCATCGACATGCTGATGGCGAAAATCGCCCTGTTTGAAAGCGACGCCGCCGCGCGGGCAATGACCGGGCTGATCATCACCGTCATGATTGGCTACGCGATCCTGCTGGCAATTCCGTTCATCCCGGGCGTTGAAATCGGCATCGCGATCCTTGTTCTGGAAGGCGCATCTGCCGCACCGATGGTCTATCTGGCCACGGTGGGGGGCCTGTTGCTGGCCTTCTCGATCGGCCAATATGCGCCATTGGAGAGATTGATCCAGCTCTGCATCGACCTGCGGCTACTGCGGATTGCGCGACTGCTGGAACGGATTGCACTGACACCCCGTGAAGACCGGCTGAATGCCATGCAGGACAGGCTGCCCCGATGGCTGGCCCCGCTTTTGTGCGACTATCGTTATGTGACACTGGGCCTTGCAATCAACATGCCCGGCAACATCGCATTGGGGGGCGGTGGCGGCATCATGATGGCGGGTGGACTTAGCCGTTTGTTCCAAACGCGCTTTGCCATTCTCACCGTAATTTTGGCGACACTGCCGATCCCGTTGTCAGTCTGGCTGCTGGGCGCAGATGTTCTGCAGTAACATGCCGCTGCTCATAGTCATTATGACGGATACGGGCCTTTCCATCAGACGCGCGATGGATACATTCAGCGCAAGACAAAACAGGCGCATACCATGTCCAACGATCCTCTCGTGATTTTCACCCCATCGGGCAAGCGCGGGCATTTTCCCGTCGGAACGCCGGTGCTGACAGCAGCACGGCAATTGGGCGTTGATCTGGACAGCGTCTGCGGCGGGCGCGGCATCTGCTCAAAGTGCCAGATCACACCCTCCTATGGCGAGTTTTCCAAACATGGGGTGACTGTGGCCGACACGGCACTGTCTGAATGGAACAGCGTCGAACAACGCTACGACGACAAGCGCGGTTTGAAAAAAGGCCGCCGCCTTGGCTGTCAGGCAACCATTCAAAGTGACGTGGTCATCGACGTCCCCGCCGAAAGCCAGGTCCACAAGCAGGTCGTGCGCAAACGCGCCGAAGCCCGCGATATCATTCTGAACCCATCAACAAAACTGTACTATGTCGAAGTGGCCGAACCAGACATGCACGACCCGTCGGGTGATCTGGAACGGCTACAAATGGCACTGACGCAGGATTGGGATCTGCCGCATCTGGAAGCCGACCTTGGCGTGCTGCGAACCCTGCAAAGCGCGCTGCGCAAGGGCGACTGGAAAGTCACCGTCGCCGTCCACCTTGGGGACGCGGTGTTCAGCCCACGCATCATCCAAATCTGGCCGGGGTTTTACGAAGGCACGCTTTACGGGCTTGCCGTGGACCTTGGATCGACAACCATCGCCGCCCACCTGTGCGATCTGCAATCAGGCGAAGTCGTTGCATCCTCGGGCATCATGAACCCGCAAATACGCTTTGGCGAAGATCTGATGAGCCGGGTCAGCTATGGCATGATGAACCCCACCGGATCAGAGGAAATGACCAGAGCCGTGCGCGAAGGCATGAACGCGCTGTTTGTCCAGATCGCATCCGAGGCCGGGATTGACCGCGACCTGATCGTTGACGCTGTTTTCGTCTGCAACCCGGTCATGCATCACCTCTTTCTGGGCATCGACGCCTACGAGCTGGGGCAGGCCCCCTTCGCATTGGCGACCTCCGAATCCCTAAGTCTGCGCGCGTCAGAGCTGGGGTTGAACCTGCACCCCGCCAGCCGGGTTTATCTGCTACCCTGCATTGCGGGACATGTGGGCGCAGATGCCGCCGCCGTGGCCTTGTCAGAGGCCCCTGATAAATCCGAGGACCTTGTGCTGATCGTTGACGTTGGCACCAACGCCGAAATCCTGCTGGGCAACAAGGAAAAGGTGCTTGCCTGCTCGTCACCGACCGGCCCGGCATTCGAGGGTGCCCAGATCAGTTCGGGCCAACGCGCCGCCCCCGGTGCCATCGAACACGTTGAAATTGACCCCGTTACCAAGCTGCCCCGCTTTCAGGTCATCGGCTCGGAACTCTGGTCTGATGAAGCAGGCTTTGACGCGGCCATCGCGCAAACGGGTATTACCGGCATCTGTGGCTCTGGCATCATCGAAGTGATTGCCGAAATGCGGCTGGCCGGCATCGTCGATGGTCCCGGCCTGATCGGTTCGGCGGAACAAACCGGGTCACCCAACTGTTTTCAGGACGGGCGCACGAATTCATATCTGCTCTACGACGGCTTCGAAAACGGTGGACCCAAAATCACCGTCACCAACACCGATATCCGGCAAATCCAGATGGCCAAGGCAGCGCTCTATTCCGGGGCGCGCCTGCTGATGGACAAGTTCGGCGTCGATAAAGTGGACCGGGTGGTGCTGGCCGGGGCCTTTGGCGCGCACATCAGCCCCAAACACGCGATGGTGCTGGGGATGATCCCCGATGCGCCACTGGACAAGGTGACAAGTGCGGGCAATGCCGCTGGCACCGGTGCGCGCATCGCACTTTTGAACACCGATGCGCGACGCGAGATCGAAGAGACCGTGCACAAAATCCACAAGATCGAAACAGCGATCGAGCCGCGCTTTCAAGAGCATTTCGTGAACGCCTCGAACATCCCCAACGCCGTTGAGCCATTCCCGATCCTGCAAAGCATCGTGACAATTCCGCAGGTGAACCACAATCAGGGCGGCGGTGGCGAGGGCGGGCGCAGACGGCGGCGTGCACGCTGATTGACGGGATGTACGTACAGGTTCTGTACAGCATCTATACGCAAAACATACGTTGACGGCAGCCCCGCCCGGGCGTATCCCAAAGCATCGGCGCGGGTATGGTGAAAAGGTATCACGAAAGCTTCCCAAGCTTCAGTTACGGGTTCGATTCCCGTTACCCGCTCCAAAGTCAGCTACAGCAAAAACATCCCTGCAAGGCCGGCGATACCAATGGAAAAACTAAGTGGAATAACCGCGTTGGCCATCAGGTGCCAAGAACTGTTTTCGGACCCGAAAGCCTTGCGAAACTGCACAAAAAAGAACGAACTGAGAAAGAATACCAGAAAGAAGATGATCACGGCGTAAAGAGCCTTGGAAAATGGGATGAAAAGCGCGGTGCCGGTCATCAGCTTCACCGCGCCCGCGCCTGACCCGCCAATAGCAAACATCACAAGGCCGAAGACGAAGACACCGAAGGCCAACCCCATCTGCCAGTAAAGTGGCGTCCAGTCCTCGGACAAATACATCAGAACGGCAAACAGCACAAAAGGCAACGTTGTCAGCCAGTTAGGAATACGACCCGTCTTGATTTCCAGCAACATGGCCACAACCAGAATGGCGCCCATGGCCAGCGGTATCATCTCGACTGTCATCTCTTGGTCCTTTGTTCACTCCGCCCTGCTTATGGCAAAGCCTGGCGATCAAGACACCCCATGCGATTGCAGAAAATCCACAAGTGCGGCAGTTGAGCCATCCTTGCCCTCTGCACTCTCCTTGCCCTCGATCACAGGCTGTAACGCAGTGGCAAGTTCCTTGCCCAACTCCACGCCCCATTGGTCAAAACTGAAAATATTCCAGATAACGCCCTGAACAAACAGCTTGTGCTCAAACATGGCAATCAGCCGGCCGAGTGTTTTTGGGGTTAATTTTTTGTAGAGGATGGTGTTTGTCGGCACATTTCCAGGAA
>CBDTVH010000245.1:0-4409 GCA_965363665.1 uncultured Yoonia sp.
AGATGTATGTTTTCCGAAACGTCAGGCCACGCGCATTTGCAGGAGGATCCATCACATACAGCCCGCGACCCGGTCGCGCCATTGCCCGAAGCCGTGCCAAGTCATCATCGTCATCGAACGCGACTGTCAGCCCGGCACCGGTCAGCACCTCGCTGAGTTGCGTGATGAAGTTATGCTTGCCTCGCTCTGCCTGCTTGCGCAGCCGCCAAGGCAAGTAAAATGTGACGGTATCACGGGCGCTCATGCGCCGGACGCTAGCGTCGCGCGCGACCAGGAACAACCCGTCCGGGGTTGTTTGCCCAGCACCGCCCCGCCATATATGCAGCAACGATAAGGAGCACATGATGGCGCGTGAAGAATTTCCCGGTTGGCACGGTACAACAATCATTGGCGTGCGCAAAGGTGGGCAGGTTGTCATCGCTGGCGATGGGCAGGTCAGCCTTGGCCAAACCGTGATAAAGGGTACCGCGCGCAAGGTGCGGCGCTTGTCTCCCGGCGGTCAGGATGTGATCTGCGGCTTTGCCGGATCAACCGCTGATGCCTTTACCCTGCTCGAGCGGCTTGAAAAAAAGCTTGAGGCGACGCCTGGCCAATTGGCCCGCGCCTCGGTCGAGTTGGCCAAGGATTGGCGCACCGACAAATACCTGCAAAAGTTGGAAGCGATGCTAATCGTCAGCGACGGATCAGAGCTGTTGGTGATCACCGGTGCAGGCGATGTGCTGGAGCCGGAACATGACATCGCGGCTATTGGGTCGGGCGGCAACTATGCCCTCGCCGCTGGGCGCGCATTGATGGACACTGAGAAAGACGCGGAAACCATTGCCCGCGAGGCAATGGCAATTGCGGCAGATATCTGCGTCTACACCAACGGCAACCTGACGGTGGAAACGCTCAAGGCATGATTGAACGCGATGATCTCAAAGCGGCCGTTGGCAGTGGGCTGATCAGCGAAAAGCAGGCCGCAGGGCTGATTAGCCTGTCGGACAGCCGTCGCGGTGCGCGTGAAAACCTGAACCCCAGGGATGAGCCGTTTGAGCTGTTCAAAGGGTTCAACGAGATCTTTATCGTCATCGGCTTGATCATTCTATCATTCGGCTGGGGGGGTGTCGTGGCACTCGCGCTGGGCGATGAAGTGGTCAATCTGCAAGACTACGCCATGTGGGTCACGCTGATTGGCGGCGGCATTTTGTGGCTGCTGTCAGAATACTTCGTCCGAAAACGGCGCATGGTGGCCCCGGCAATTGCCCTTTCGGTCATGTTTGCCGCAAATGCCGCGTTTGGATTTACCGCGGTGCTGTCCGAGCCCTTCATGATCGCGCAGAACGACTATTCCAGCGTGCCGTTTCCACTGATCCTCGCGACCCTGACAGTTGCCGTTTACTGGTGGCGCTTCCGCGTACCCTTTGCCATGGCGATGATTGCCGTGGGGCTGTTTATCGTGGCCATCGTCTACGCCGCCAGCCGTCAAGGGCGTGTGGCCGATTTCAGTGAGTTGTTTTTGCTGTCAGCAGGTGGACCGTTCGCTTGGATCACGCTTGCACTGGGCCTTCTGGTTTTCGCCATCGCCATGATGTTCGACATGAGCGACCCGCACCGCGTCACGCGCAGGTCCGCGAACGGATTCTGGCTGCATGTTGTCGCCGCCCCGGCCCTGGTCAACACCATGGCGCTGTCGCTGCTGGATCAGGAAAACGGCGGATCGAACATGATCCTTCTTGCCGTCCTGCTGCTCTTTGCCATCGTTGCCATCGTGATCGACCGCCGGTCGTTCCTGATCGCTGCGATTGGCTATATCGTGGCGCTTGCGGCGACTGTTTTCGATGGTGACGGGGCGGCGCTGACCGTGCTGGTCCTCGGCATTGTCCTTCTTCTTCTTGGTGCGTTTTGGGAACGGATCAGGGCGCGCGTTCTGCGCCTGATGCCCGGTTTCATCCCATTGGACCGTCTTCCCCCCTCACAAGTTTAAGGCCTGATATGACTGACCTGACACCCCGCGAAATCGTTTCTGAACTTGACCGGTTCATTATCGGCCAAAAAGACGCCAAACGCGCCGTCGCCGTAGCGCTGCGCAATCGTTGGCGGCGCAAGCAGTTGGGCGATGACCTGCGCGATGAGGTTTACCCAAAAAATATCCTGATGATCGGGCCCACCGGCGTTGGTAAAACCGAAATATCGCGGCGTCTGGCGAAACTGGCGCGCGCGCCGTTCCTGAAGGTAGAAGCGACGAAATTCACCGAGGTCGGATATGTCGGTCGCGATGTTGAACAGATCATCCGCGATCTGGTGGATACCGCGATCATCGACACCCGCGAACACATGCGCGAAGACGTGAAAGCCAAGGCACGGTCCGCTGCCGAAGAACGGGTCATCAGCGCCGTTGCGGGAACTGACGCCCGCGATGGCACACGCGAGGTGTTTCGCAAGAAACTGAAATCGGGCGAGCTGGACGATACGATCATCGAGCTTGAACTGACGGATAATTCCAACCCCATGGGCGGTTTCGAAATCCCCGGACAGCCCGGTGGCATGGGCGGCATGATGAACCTTGGCGATCTGTTCGGTAAAGCGATGGGCGGGCGCACCGTCAAAAAGAAAATGACGGTCGCGGATAGCTATGACGCACTTGTCGCTGATGAGGCCGATAAGCTGCTGGACGATGAAACCGTCACCAAAGCAGCACTCGAAGCGGTTGAGCAAAACGGTATCGTCTTCCTTGATGAAATCGACAAGGTCTGCGCCCGCGCCGATGCCCGCGGCGCCGATGTGTCGCGCGAAGGCGTGCAGCGCGACCTTCTGCCACTGATCGAAGGCACGACAGTTTCCACAAAGCACGGACCAATCAAGACAGACCACATCTTGTTCATCGCATCCGGCGCATTCCACGTGGCCAAACCATCCGATCTGCTGCCCGAACTGCAAGGCCGCCTGCCGATCCGCGTTGAACTTCGGGCGCTGACCGAGGATGACTTCGTGCGCATCCTGACCGAGACAGACAACGCATTGACGCTGCAATACTCTGCCCTGATGAAAACCGAGGACGTCACAGTGACCTTCACTGAAAACGGCATCAAGGCCTTGGCGAAGATCGCAGCAGAAGTGAACGAGTCTGTTGAAAACATCGGTGCCCGTCGCCTTTACACCGTGATCGAGCGCGTCTTCGAAGACCTGTCCTTCAACGCGCCCGACCGCGCTGGCGATGACATCGCGATTGATGCGGCCTTCGTTGAAGAACATCTGGGCGAGCTGTCGCGGTCAACGGACCTCAGCCGCTATGTGCTGTGACGCGATTTAGGCTTTCAACTTTGATCTAGCAGGATCATCAAAGGCGGATGAGCCAACCGTCTGGATATCTACGGTTCATCCGTGAAAACGCGCCCTTCCTTGCGACGGGTGCGCTGTTGTCATTTCTATCTAGCTTTGGGCAAACATTCTTTATCTCCATCTTTGGCGGTGAAATCCGCGAGGCCTATGGCCTGTCCAACGGGGACTGGGGCCTGATCTATATGGTCGGAACAGGGGCATCAGCCGTCTTGATGGTGGCCGCTGGTGGCTTGGCCGACAGGTTCAGGGTGCGTACCCTTGGCATCCTGGTCATTCTGATGCTGGCGTCCGCCTGTTTGTTCATGGCGTTCAACGCGGTTGTGGCCTTGCTGCCCTTTGTTGTCTTTGCGCTGCGGTTTACCGGGCAAGGCATGACAACACATGTGGCCACTGTCGCCATGGCGCGCTGGTTTATCGCGACGCGTGGGCGGGCCTTGGCGGTGGCTGCGTTTGGATTCATGCTGGGCGAAGCGACCTTGCCGCTGACGATGGTCTGGCTGAAATCATTCATCGAATGGCGGACGCTTTGGGTGTATTTTGCGGTCTTTTGCGTGTTGGCCTGTTTCGTCCTTTACCGCTTGCTGCGATTGGAACGCACACCGCAATCCATGACGGAAATGACCCAATCAACAGGCATGGGCGGCAGGCATTGGACGCGGTCAGACGCCCTGCGCCATCCATTGTTTTGGGCGATGGTTCCTGCGGTCATGTCATTTTCGGGTTTCGGCACGGCGTTCTGGTTCCATCAGGCACATTTCGCCGAAATCAAGGGCTGGTCACACCTTGCCCTTGTCTCTGTCTTTCCGCTTGGAACGCTGATGCTCGCTTTGTCGACCATCGGCTATGGCTGGGCGATTGATCGGTTTGGGGCGATCCGGCTTTTGCCAATTTACCTGATCCCCTTGATCGTCGCCTTCATCCTGCACTGGTATGCGCCATCTTTGATCTGGACCGCTCTTGCGGTCGTCTTGATGGGTGTCGCTGGCGGGGGGCAAGCGACATTGCTGAACGCGTGCTGGGCCGAGTTCTATGGCACCAAACACATCGGGTCGATCAAGTCAGCGGCGGCAGCGTTAATGGTGCTTGGA
>CBDTVH010000246.1:0-4400 GCA_965363665.1 uncultured Yoonia sp.
AAGTGCCGCTGCAATCTGGCCGGTAAAGATAGCCAGCGGAAAGTTCCAGGGACTGATGCAGGTCCAGACGCCCCGCGCCTTTTGATCAGGTTGCGCCTGTGCCGCGTAGTACCGCAGAAAATCCACGGCCTCACGCAGTTCGGCTACGGCATCGGGCAGGGCCTTTCCCGCTTCACGGGTCAGGATCGTGAACAGTTCGGATGCATGCGCTTCATAAGCATCTGCCGCGTCATTCAGCGCCTTGGCACGGGTCTTGACGTCAGCCGCCCATGGGGCTGCACCTGTGAGTGCGGCCGCAATATCATCTTGCGATGCGTTCCGCACCTGACCTACGCAGTCGCCCGGCTTTGCAGGGTTGGTGATTGGGGTCAGATCCTGATGCCCGTTATTTGATCCCTCCGAAGAGGACGATACCATTGGCGCCGCGTGCCATTGCGCGGTTTGATGCGCGCTTTGCCCCTTTGCGATAGCCTCAAGCGTGGGTTTGTGCGTCAGATCCCAGCCGCGCGAATTGACCCGCTCTGGCTGAAAAAGGTCAGGCCCTTTTGGCAGATCGGGGCCTTGACCTACGCTGTCGAAGGGGCAGGTCGCGACAACGTCTGGCGGCACGTCCTCGTCCACGATTTGGTTCACAAAGCTGGAGTTCGCGCCGTTCTCCAACAATCTGCGCACCAGATAGGCCAGCAGATCTTCATGGGCACCGACGGGGGCGTAAATCCGGCAGCGCGTCTTTTCGGCCTTGAGAACGATGGTATGCAGCGTTTCGCCCATGCCATGCAGGCGCTGAAATTCAAAATCATCCTTGCTGCGGCCCATCTGCGCCGCGATATCAAGGACCGCCGCGACAGTGTGGGCGTTGTGCGTTGCGAACTGCGGATAAATACGGTCGGTCATACCCAAAAGCTTGCGCGCGTTGCTGATGTAGCTGATGTCGGTGTGCTGCTTGGCGGTAAAAACGGGAAATCCGTCGATCCCCTGGACCTGAGCCCGCTTGATTTCGGCGTCCCAGTAAGCGCCCTTTACGAGACGGATCATGATTTTGCGATCCAGACGCGTGGCCATGTCATGCAGGCAATCTATAACAAGCGGGGCGCGTTGGCCGTAAGCCTGAACGACGACACCAAAGCCCTGCCAGCCGGCAAGGGCCGGTTCGGACAGCACCGCGCCGATGACATCAAGCGACAATGACAGCCGGTCGGCCTCTTCAGCATCAATATTGAAACCCATGCCAGCGGATTTGGCCAGCAACGCCAGAGCACGGACGCGCGGCACCAGCTCTTCCATGACGCGCGCTTCCTGCGCCACTTCATAGCGGGGGTGCAGCGCCGACAGCTTGACCGAGATCCCGGGGTTTTCGGCAACGCTGTCATGTGTGCAATGCTCGGCGATTGCGCTGATCGCGCGGGAATACGCAAGGTGATAGCCTTTGGCGTCGGCATCTGTGCGGGCGGCTTCGCCGAGCATGTCGTAGCTGTAGGTAAAGCCCTTGGCCTGCATGCCTTCGGCGCGTTTCATTGCTTTGCCGATATCTTCACCCAACACAAACTGACGGCCCATTTCGCGCATGGCGCGGGCGACGGCTGTTCGGATCACAGGTTCGCCAAGACGTTTCACGGCACTGCGCAAATGGCGTGTAATGCCCGGTTGTTCATCATCAAGCACACGGCCCGTGAGCATAAGCGCCCAAGTCGAGGCATTGACGAGGGATGAGGCGGAGTGGCCCAAATGCTTACCCCAGTCCGACGGCGCGATCTTGTCCTCGATCAACTCATCCATCGTCTCGGCATCGGGCACCCGCAACAGTGCCTCGGCCAGACACATCAGGGCGATGCCTTCATCGGTAGACAGACCGTATTCGGCCAGGAATACCTCCATCAGGCCCGGATCCGAGCTGTTGCGGATCTGTGTCACAAGTTCGGCCGCCCGTTCCGAGATACGCGCGCGATCCTCTGCGGAAAGATCGGCGGCGGTGACAAGAGCGGCCACTGCGGCGGCTTCGTCCTTGTACATCGACATATCAATCTGGTGGCGCAAGTCTGAGCTGTGGTCGCGGGGCATGGCAGAATACTCCAATAAGATGGCCTATCATACCGGAAATAGAATAGCCAATCTGCCTGCAATATGCCAACATCGAAGTCTTTATGACTTATTGATAGGGATAAATATGGCCGAAACGCTTTCAGAACTGGATCGGTTTGACCGAAAGATTCTTGATATCCTGACCGTTGAAGGCCGGGTCAGTGTCACCGAATTGGCGCGGCGGATCGGGTTGTCAAAATCGCCGACCCAGGCGCGGCTCAAACGGTTGGAGGATCAGGGCGTGATACGTGGCTATCGCGCGCTTTATGATCCGATCCGTCTGGGGCGTGACCATGTGGCCTTTGTCGAGGTCAAGCTGTCAGACACGCGCGAAAGCGCTTTGGCGGCATTCAATGATGCGGTTCTGCGTGTGGCCGAAATTGAGCAGTGTCATTTGATCGCAGGGGCATTTGATTATCTGTTGAAGGTGCGCACCGCCGGGATGCCGGGGTATCGCGCTGTTTTGGCTGAGAAAATATCGACCCTGCCGCATGTATCAAACACATCGACCTACGTCGCCATGCAAGCCGTAAAGGAAGAGGGCGTCGCGCCTGTCGCACCCGGCGTGGGCAGTTGACTTGACCCAGAGGTTGGCTGCCGCAAATATTGGCACATGAGATGGATATTTGCTCTTTGTATGATTTCAGCGCCTGCGTTTGCGCAGATCTGTCCTCCAGTGACCGATCACAGCGCGCGTATCGCTGAAATCGTGGTTGAACTGGGAAAAGCCCGCGGTGAGGGCGATGCGCGTGTGCTGACGCAGGAGTTGTGGGACATCTGGACCGACGCACCAGATGAGATCGCCCAGGCGATGCTGGATGAAGGCATGTCGCGGCGGGCGAGTTATGATTTCCTGGGTGCCCGCGAAGCATTTGATCGGTTGGTGGAATACTGCCCGGACTATGCCGAAGGCTATAATCAGCGCGCCTTTGCCAATTACCTCAGCCAGAATTTTGACGCCGCACTTGTCGATCTGGACCGCGCCCTTGAAATCGTACCGAACCATATTGCAGCTTTGTCTGGAAAAGGGCTGACGCTGATGGGCTTGGGGCGCAACGAAGAAGCACAGGCCGCGTTGCGCGCTGCCGTGGAAATGAACCCCTGGCTGCAAGAGCGTGTGCTACTGCAAGAGCCAATCGGCACCGACCTTTGATCACCGCTTGCCCAGCCGGGCGGCTACGCATAGGAATAGGCGCGTGCCCGCGTGGTGGAATGGTAGACACTGGAGACTTAAAATCTCTTGGCCGTATGGCCGTGCCGGTTCGAGTCCGGCCGCGGGCACCACTGAATGTATAAAAAGAAATATATTACAGTATTTTGCGATTCCACCGGAAATACTTATCCACCAACGCATCCCCCAGCCGGGGTCAGTTCCGAGCCCAATTTGACCGATGCAGCACGCAGCACGAATAACTGCCTTAGTGAGGCGGCTAGTTGAACGAAGATCAATCCGATCATTCGTAGCCCCTCGTTTGAGGTCATCCCGAAAGGCTTGGAAACGCCTTGCGGCAACGAACGGGTATCCAAGAGGCCAGTTTCGCAGGACGCACGCAGTTTATGACAGAGAAGTATCCCTCAGTGTGCGTTAGTTCAAAATGTCGCCCCAAACTCGGTCCCAGCGGCCCGCGGCAAGGTCTTCGGGAGCGATGAAAACGCCCAGGCGGGCTACGTCGCCGAACACCCAGCCGACGAGGTCGCTAGAGGGCAACTCAATAAGAAATACGGGGTTTCTGGCACGTGAGTAGATGAACCCTTCGTGCACAGCGCCGCCCATCAAAGCGTATTCGCTGGCTTGGTCATACCGCCACAGCGCTTCATAGCGGGCGCGTACGGCTGCTGGAACACGGTCGGCATCCGTGCGCATGGCCTCTTGCACCAACATCTCGAAGGTAGTGCGAGCGTTGTTGCGGGCCCAAGGATCGTCGAGGACCGAGATAGGCGCATGGGTCTTGATCTCACCCTTGCCGTCGCGCTCCACCACATTCGTCGTGAGTCCGTCAAGTAAGGCGACAAGCGCTGCGCCGTCCGAAGGCCCGAAGGCGACATCGGGGTCCGCCGTGAGATCCGCTTCATAGCGTTGCAGGGCCGTGATCGCCACATCGCGCGATGCGCGCTCTTCAGGTTCCATGCGCCTGAACTTAGAATTATCCCACTGCTGCTGCCCTGCGATGAGCGCGGCGAGAAGGGTGCGGGCGGTGGTTCGGTCGAACGGACAGAAGGCCGGAACCCGCGGATCGTAATCGCTTTCGATCGTTGTTCGCTGATTTTCACCTGGGATACCGGGGCGTACGACCTCGATCGATCCTTCGTGGTGTCTGGCG
>CBDTVH010000247.1:0-4393 GCA_965363665.1 uncultured Yoonia sp.
CGGCGAATATAGGCCTGAACAAGCAAGGACGGCAGGATCAGCAGTGGAATGCCGACAATCGCGATCAACGTCCATTGCCAGTCAATCCAAATGGCCACAGCCAAAAGACCAATCAAAGACACAAGATCGCGCGCCACGGCGGTCAGCAAGCTGCTCCAGACACCGTTGATCACGCCAACGTCGCCCTGCACGCGCTCAATCAGTTGCCCGGGGGGGTGGATCTGGAAAAATCCGCTGTCGAGCGACATGAGATGCCGCAACATATGCTTACGCATTGCCGCAGCGGCAAGTTGCTTGATCCAAGCCATGAGAATGCGCTGCCCCGAGGATGTCAGGGCGCGGACAAAGAAGATCCCCATGATGCCAAAGCCCACCAGATAAAGGGCGCCTTGGTCGCCTTCGGCAAACACGTCATCGAACATCGGCTGGATCATGCGGCTGATCAGCGCCAGCATTGACCCCTCGATCATCATCAGAACAGTGGCGGCCACCAGCAGCCACTTGTAGTGATGCAGGTAATCACGCCACAGCCATGCAAACAAACTGAACGCCGATTGGTTCTTTTCCGAGCCAGGTTTTGGGATGGGAGGGGGCATCAATAGCCTTTTGCGATCTGTGCTGTGCATCGTCTACGCGTAAATGGGGTGGAAGGGCAAGCTGAGCAAGGTTGACCATGGAAAGCCGCACGTTAGTGTCCGCGGCAAGTCACACAATATGAAAGCCTTCTTCATGCCATTATCACAAGGTCGCGCCTATCTGGCGATCCCCGGTCCCTCGGTCATGCCTGACGCCGTTTTACAGGCGATGCATCGCGCATCGCCCAATATTTATGAAGGCGAACTGCATGACTTGACCGACAGTCTTGTCCCCGACCTCAAAGATATCGCCATGACGGATGGCAATGTGGCGATCTACATCGGGAATGGCCACGCAGCTTGGGAAGCGGCGCTGGCAAACACGATCTCTGCCGGTGACACTGTGCTGGTTCTTGCTACCGGTCGCTTTTGCATCGGTTGGGGTGAGATGGCACAGGGGCTGGGGGCCAAGGTCGAAACCATCGACTATGGATCGCAGTCACCTATTGACCTGGCTCAGGTCGAAGAGGTTTTGGCCCAGGATAAGGCGGGTCGGATCAAGGCCGTTCTGGCCGTGCATGTCGATACATCGACCAGCGTCAAGAACGACATCGCGGGATTGCGCGGCGTCATGGATCGCGCAGGGCATCCGGCTTTGCTGATGGCGGATTGCATCGCGTCGCTTGGGTGCGACCGCTTTGAAATGGACGCCTGGGGCGTGGATGTCATGGTCTCGGGGTGTCAAAAGGGGCTTATGACGCCAGCAGGCGTCAGCTTTGTGTGGTTCAATGCCAAAGCAGATGCCGCACGCGGTGATCGCGTCACGACCTATTGGGATTGGCGGCCGCGCGTGAAACCCCAGATGTACTTCCAATACTTCGACGGCACCGCACCGACGCATCACCTTTATGGACTGCGCACGGCAATTGATCTGATCAAGGCCGAGGGTCTGGACAATGTTTTCGATCGCCATGAAAAGCTGGCTCAGGTCTTATGGGCGGCGTTCGATCAGTGGTCGACGAAAGGGCCGATGCAACTTAATATCGCTGATCCTGCCCACCGATCGCATGCGGTCACGTCTGTCAGCATTGGTTCACCCCACGGCGACGCCCTGCGCCGATGGTGCGAGCATCAGTGCGGGCTGACACTTGGGATCGGTCTGGGTCGCGACCCGGCCGACGCGTATTTCCGTATCGGCCATATGGGACATGTCAACGCGCATATGATCATGGGTGTTCTGGGAACGATTGATGCGGGGCTCAAGTCGTTGGATATCCCGCATGGGGACGGCGCGCTGGCGGCGGCCGCACAATCGCTGGCGGATCGGGTCTAGCCGTTCTTGAGGCGACCGATCCATTTGAAGAAATGATGCAGCCCGTATGCGGTTACGGCGACCCAGATGTAGCCGACAGCCGCTGCAATCACCCAGAAGCCCATGAAAAGAAATACAAAAAGCGTTCCCAAAAACGCGTCTGTGTAGTCTTCAACGGCTTGAATCGGGCGGTGGTGTGACATGGGGCGATCCTTCTCTGTGGCTGAAGATTAGCCATGCCACCCCAAAAATCACCCTAATTTTTCGTGCGCTTGCGTGAGCGCGCGGGGAAGCGCCGCTTCAAAGGCTGAAATCTGTGCATCTGTGCCGCAACTGACCCGGATGCAGCGATCTTGCGGAGCGACAAAGGGCATGCGGACAAAGATGCCCTCCGCCACAAGGCCCGCAAGCACCGCGCGGGCGAAATCGCCGTCTTTTCCGCAGTCTATCGTGACGAAATTGGTGGCCGAAGGCAGCGGCGTCAAACCATTGGCTTGTGCGATATCACCGATCCGCTGGCGGGCGTTCGCCACCTCGCTCTGGATATGAACCAGCCATGCGGTGTCTTGCAGGGCGGCCAGAGCACCTGCCTGACTGATCCGGCACATGCCGAAATGATTGCGGACCTTGTTGAAGCCGCTGATGACCTCCGCGGCGCCCATGGCATAGCCGACGCGCGCGCCGGCCATGCCATGGGCCTTGGAAAAGGTGCGCAAGCGAATGACGTTTTCGGCCTTTGGATCAAGTACGGGGGCGGTACCCGGCGGAGCGAGGTCGATATAGGCCTCGTCCAGCACCAGCATACAGCCCCCCGGCAGGCGGTTGATCATGCCTTGCATCACGTCCGCTTTGTGCCAACTGCCCATCGGATTGTCCGGGTTGGCGATATAGATGAGCTTGGCCGACACCTCGGCGGCTTTGGCAATCAGGGCGTCCGGGTCTTCCTGGTCGCCTTTGTAGGGGACGGTGTGCAGCGTGCCACCAAAGCCTGCCACATGGTAGTTGAAGGTCGGATACGCACCTGCCGACGTCACAACCGCATCACCCGCACCGACATAGAGGCGCACCAAAAGGCCCATAAGTCCATCAATGCCTTCGCCGACCATGATGTTTTCCGGTGCGACACTGTGATGGATGGCCAGGGCCTTGCGCAGGTCATGGCTTTCGGGATCGCCGTACATCCACACCTCGCCCGCCGCCTTCTGCATGGCCGCGATGACCTTGGGTGAGGGGCCAAAGGCGCTTTCATTTGCACCAAGGCGGGCGGTGAAGGGGCGGCCCATCTGGCGTTCCTGTGCCTCTGGACCCACGAAAGGAACCGAGGCCGGCAGCGATTGGGCGAGAGGGGTGAGAGCTGGTTTTGTCATGGCGCCAGATAAACGGGTGCCTGTATGTGGCGCAACCGTTCATGTGTGAGAGCGGTTCGCAACAAGGAGCGCATCCTACAAGGATGTGCAGACACGGGTTTTGATGTGGGTCCCTGACAAAGTGCTGGGGATGATGCGCACTGTCGAGTGTGTGGCGCTGTCCGGATGCCTCCGGCGGAAGTTTGATTGGACGAAGAAAGTCTGGGGGGCGGTGTTGAGACCGCCCCATTGTTTTCAGCCGATCTCTTGCAGGCGCGCGATGGCGGCCTTGAGTTGCGTTTCTTCGTTTTCGCGCAGGGCGAGGTTGGCTTTCGCTTCTTCGACGACATCATCGGGGGCGGAGGCCACGAACTTGGGGTTGTTCAAGCGGCCACGCAGGCCGCCCAGTTCCTTGCCCAGTTTCTGCATTGTCTTTTCCAGACGTGCGATTTCTTCTTTTACGTCAATCAGGTCGGCCAATGGGATGCCAAAGGTGCCGCCTTCCATCGGGATCGTGACGCAGCCTTTGGGGAAGTCATCCAAGTGCGCGAGGCTTTCGATCCGGGCAAGCCGTTTGATCAGTGTTTCATTGTTGTCCCATGCCGATTGCCCCTTGGCATCCAGCCCGGTGACCAGCAAAGGCACCTTTGCGCCCGCAGGCACATGCACCTGCGCACGGGCAGAGCGCACATTTTCGATCAAGCCGATCACCCAGTTCATTTCGCGGTCGGCGTCGGCATCCACCAGATCGGCGGCGGTGTAGGTTGGCCAATCGGCGTGCACCAGCATCTTGGCGCGCTTGTCGGCCAGCTGCCACAGCTCTTCGGTGATGAACGGCATGATCGGGTGCAGCAGGATCAGGCATTGGTCCAGCACCCAGCGCAAGGTTTGTTCCGTCTCGGCCTTGGCCTCCGCATCATCGCCCTGCAAGATGGGTTTGGAAAACTCCAGATACCAGTCGCAAACCTTGCCCCAGGTGAAGGCATAAAGCGCGTCGGCGGCATCATTGAAGCGATACGCCTCCATCGCGGCATCGACCGTTTCGCGCACCTTGGCCGTTTCACCGATGATCCATTTGTTCAAGGTCTGGGTCGCCGCTGGCCGCACCGCATCGCCGGGGTAGGGGATGTCGTAGTGTTCGGCAAAGCTGAACGCGTTCC
>CBDTVH010000248.1:0-4378 GCA_965363665.1 uncultured Yoonia sp.
GGCTTCTGGGGCCCGGATCATGGTGACTTTGCTGAATGCGCTTGAAACGCGCGGGTTAAAGCGTGGTGTGGCCGCGATCTGCATTGGTGGTGGCGAAGGCACAGCTATCGCGATCGAGCGGACCTGAAGGAACACTGACATGACCACTGAAACGATGCGCGGTGTCGCGCTGACGGGTCATGGCGGGCCGGAGTGTCTGGTGTGGCGCGAGGATTTGCCCAGACCCACGCCTATGCCGGGTGAGGTGCTGATCCGTGTCGCCGCTGCCGGCGTGAACAACACCGATATCAACACCCGCGTTGGCTGGTATTCAAAGGGCGACAACGACGCCGGTGATGCCAGTTGGGCGGGCGAGCCGCTACGCTTTCCCCGTATTCAAGGGATTGATGCCTGCGGATATGTCGCGGAGGTGGGTGATGGGGTGGACCCGGGACGCATTGGCGAGCGGGTGCTGGTTGAACCCTGCCTTATCGAGGCGCGGGGCAGGATGCTGGACCGGCCATGGTTCTTTGGGTCGGAATGTGATGGGGCCTTTGCGGACTACTGCACAGTCGCGGCCCGGCATGCCTATGCGGTGAACAGCCCGCTGACCGACGTTGAATTGGCGTCCTTTCCCTGTTCGTATTCCACAGCCGAGAACATGCTGACGCGGACGGATTTACGGGCGGGTGAAACCGTCCTGATCACCGGTGCCTCGGGCGGCGTGGGATCGGCGGCCGTGCAACTGGCCAAGGCGCGCGGTGCGCGTGTCGCGGTGGTGACCAGCGCGGGCAAGGCGCAATCCCTGCGTGATCTGGGCGCAGAAGTCATCGTGGACCGGGACGCCGACTATGTTCAGGCGCTTGGTGCCGACAGCGTGGATGTGGTGGTTGATCTGGTGGCAGGCGACAAATGGCCCAGCCTTCTGGATGTGCTGCGCCCCAAGGGCCGCTATGCCGTTGCCGGTGCGGTGGGCGGGCCGTTGGTCACGCTGGATGTACGGACACTTTACCTTAAGGATCTTGCCTTTTATGGCTGCACGGTGCTGGAACCGGAGGTTTTTGCAAATCTGGTCAAGCGGATCGAAAGCGGTGCAATCGAACCACTGGTTGCCGCGACCTATGCATTGCGCGATATCAACGCAGCCCAAGCTGCCTTTGCCGAAAAGGCATTTACCGGAAAAATCGTTCTGTCGGTTTCGCCCGACCGAGGAGACTGAGATCATGCGCGTGAATTATGATGCGTTGCACCAGACCATTGCAGCATTGACCGAGGGCGAAGATGACGTCGTGGCCCTGATGGGGACAGTCGCGTGCGAAGTGCATCACAGTGATGACCGGTTCGACTGGACCGGCTTTTACCGTGTCACAGCACCAGAGCTGTTGAAGATCGGGCCTTATCAAGGCGGCCATGGCTGCCTTGTGATCCCCTTTGATCGGGGCGTCTGCGGTGCTGCGGCCCGCACCGGTCAGGTGCAGCTTGTGGCCGATGTCGATGCATTTCCGGGTCATATTGCCTGTGCCAGCAGCACGCGGTCCGAGCTGGTTTTGCCGGTCCATGATCGCGGCGGTGCGCTGCTTGGTGTTTTCGACATTGATAGTGACCAGCCCGATGCCTTTGACAAAGAAGACGCGCGGCAGTTTCAACAGATGCTCAGAATGGTCTTTGCGAAATCGTCCTTTCATGGCACGGTCCCGCCGGGCGAGGGCGAATCCTGATTGTAAATTCATAGGGATACGGTATATGCGATTATATGAATACTTCTTATGGCTCCCGCATGCACGATGATCGCATAACCGTTTCTTCGCTGGGCGCTGACATTCGATCCTTGCGCAAGGCGCGCAAGATGACCTTGGTCGATCTGGCCAAGGCGCTTGATCGTTCGGTCGGCTGGCTAAGCCAGGTGGAACGCGACAAATCACGTCCTGCGATCGCTGACCTTAGCCGAATGACCACGGTGCTGGATGTGCCGCTGTCCAGCTTTCTTCAGGTTGGCGCCATCCCGGCGGAAGAAGGGTTGATCGTCCGCGCAGATGCCCGCAGGCCGATCGGCGGCCGAACCGAAGGCCTGACGGAGGCGTTGCTGTCACCCGACCTGACGGACGATTTTGAAGTTGTTTATTCCACCTTCGCCCCTCATTCGCACCTGAAAGAGCCGCTGACCCGGCCCACCCAAGAGGTGTGCTATATCGTGAAGGGCAAATTTGAGATCACGGTTGATGGCCAGCGCTTCTATCTGAACCCCGGTGACAGCTTTCGCCTACGCGGTGAAAAGTTTCAGTGGTGGAACCGCCACGACGCCCCCTGCGAGATCGTCTGGGTGATCTCTCCGCCGATCTATTAGGGCCGACAATGACACATCAGGGCCGTTGCGAATGTGGTGCCGTTGCCTTTGAGGTGACCAATCTGCGCGACACGGTGACCTTTTGCCATTGCAGCCAGTGCCGCCGGACCAGCGGCCATTACTGGGCGGCGACCCGGGCTGATCTGGCCGATATCCGGTTCACCGTCGACGGTGGGCTTACGTGGTATCAATCATCCTCCGACGCCCGCCGCGGCTTTTGCAAAACATGTGGATCGAGCCTGTTTTACCAGCCGATTGGCGCAAATCACCTCGGCATTGCCGCAGGTTGCCTTGACCTGCCCACAGGGATGACGCCTGCTAAGCATATCTTTACCGCCGATGCAGGCGATTACTATACCATCCCGGATGATGCGCCGCACATCCCCGACTAGAGGACGCGAACGACATGGCTGATTTCCCGACAACTGCGCGTGTTGTGATTATTGGTGGTGGTGTTGTCGGGGTGTCGACCCTGTATCACCTTGCCAAGAAAGGCTGGACCGATTGCGTTCTGCTGGAAAAGAACGAATTGACCGCCGGGTCCACATGGCACGCTGCAGGCAACTGCCCGTCGTTCAGCACATCTTGGGCCGTGATGAACATGCAGCGGTATTCGCTGGAATTGTATAAGGGGCTGGCTGAAGAGGTCGACTACCCGATGAACTATCACGTCACCGGGTCGATCCGGCTGGCCCATTCCAAAGAGCGGATGCAGGAATTCGCCCGCGCAATGGGGATGGCGAATTATCAGGGGCTGAACCTGAAACTGATGACGCCAGACGAGGCGCAGGAAATGTATCCGTTTCTTGAAACGCATGATCTGGAAGGCACTTTGTATGACCCTGATGACGGCGATATCGACCCTGCCCAACTGACACAGGCGCTGGCCAAGGGTGCCCGCCAGATGGGGGCGAAGATCGAGCGTTTTTGCAGTGCGACGGGGGTCACACAGCATGCGAATGGCACGTGGACGGTGCATACCGAAAAGGGTGATATCGACTGCGAAAAGGTCGTGAACGCTGCCGGTTATTACGCCCAGCGCGTGGGCGAGTGGTTCAAGCCATACGGCGGGCGCACGGTGCCGATGGTGACGATGTCCCACCAGTTTTTTCTGACCGAGGAAATTCCTGAACTGAAGGCTTGGACCGAAGAGCATGGCCACAAGGTGCCTTTGCTGCGCGATGTGGACAGCTCGTACTATCTGCGGCAGGACAAGAACGGTCTGAACCTTGGCCCCTACGAGCGGAATTGCAAAGCCCATTGGGTCACGCCGGACGATCCGCAGCCCGAGGATTTCAGCTTTCAGCTTTACCCCGACGATCTGGAGCGGCTGGAGTGGTATATCGAAGATGCTATGGCGCGCGTGCCGATCCTTGGGACCGCTGGCGTGGCGCGTGTAATCAACGGGCCGATCCCCTATGCCCCTGACGGTCTGCCCCTGCTTGGGCCGATGCCCGGCGTGAAGAACGCGTTTGAGGCGTGTGTCTTTACCTTCGGCATCACCCAGGGCGGTGGTGCGGGCAAGGTCGCTGCCGAATGGATTGTCGATGGCCATACCGAGTGGGATATGTGGGCGGTCGATCCGCGCCGTTACACCGACTATACAGATCAGGATTATTGCCACCAGAAGGCTGTGGAAATCTACGGCCACGAATACGGCATGCATTTCCCGCACAAGATGTGGCCTGCGGGGCGCGACAAGAAGCTGTCGCCGGTGCATGACAAGGTGCTGGAACTGGGCGGTCAGATGGGCGCCTACAACGGCTGGGAACGCGCCAACTGGTTTGCCAAGGATGGCGACGATACCTCGCTTGCGGCGACCGAAACATGGGAGCGTGCAGGCCCTTGGCAGCCGCGCGTGAAAGAGGAATGCGAGGCCGTCCGCGATGGCGTGGGCGTGCTGGACCTGCCCGGCTTTTCCCGGTTCAATCTGTCGGGCGACGGTGCAGCGGACTGGCTGAGCGGGCGCATTGCGGGTAGTTTGCCCAAGGTGGGCCGCATGAACCTTGCGTATTTTGCCGACGACCGTGGCCGTATCCTGACCGATATGTCTGT
>CBDTVH010000249.1:0-4341 GCA_965363665.1 uncultured Yoonia sp.
ACGATGACTGAAGAAGAAAGATAAGTGCGATGGATTTTGACGCCCTATTCAATGCTCAACTCAACCAGCTGAAAGACGAAGGCAACTATCGGTATTTCGCCGAGCTTGAGCGCAAATGCGGAAAATTCCCAAGGGCGGCCAACCACGCCGATGAAGGGGTGCGCGATGTCACTGTGTGGTGTTCCAACGACTATCTGGGGATGGGGCAGCACCCCAAGGTGATCGAAGCGATGTGCGAAGCGGTTGAACGCACCGGCACCGGCGCCGGTGGCACGCGCAATATCTCTGGCACAAATCATGATCATCTGCTGTTGGAACGCGAGTTGGCAGATCTGCACGGCAAGGAAGCAGCCCTGCTTTTCACCTCTGGCTATGTGTCGAACTGGGCCGCGCTTTCGACTTTGGGCAGCCGTCTGCATAACTGCGTGATCCTCTCAGACGCTGGAAACCACGCGTCCATGATCGAAGGCATCCGCCACAGCCGCGCGTCCAAAGTCATCTGGAAACACAACGATGTGCATGATTTGGAGATGAAACTGCGCTGCTTGCCTGCTGACGTGCCCAAGATCGTCGCCTTTGAAAGCGTCTATTCGATGGACGGCGATATCGCCCCGATCAAGGAGATCGTCGAAGTCGCCGAGAAATACGGTGCCATGACGTACCTTGATGAAGTGCACGCCGTTGGCATGTATGGCCCCCGCGGTGGCGGCGTCAGCGAACGTGAAGGGCTGGCGGACCGGATCACACTGATCGAAGGGACTTTGGGTAAGGCGTATGGCGTGGTGGGCGGCTACATTACCGGCTCAATGGCGCTTTGCGATTTTATTCGCAGCTTTGCGTCCGGCTTTATCTTTACGACGGCTTTACCGCCGGCAGTTGCGGCTGCTGCACGGACCTCTATCGCCTATCTGAAAGAATCCGAATTTGAACGCGCACAACAACGCCGCCAGGTTGCACGGATGCGTGCAGCGCTGGACCGTGAAGGCATCCCGCATATGGAGAATGACAGCCACATCATTCCCGTGATGATCGGTGATCCGGTGAAAACGCGGATGTTGGCGGATTATCTGATGCAGGAATGGGATATTTACGTGCAACCCATCAATTATCCCACAGTTCCCAAAGGAACCGAGCGGTTGCGCTTTACGCCTTCACCCCTGCATACAGACGCGGATATTGATCACCTTATCAATGCCTTAAGGGTTCTGTGGAAACAGTGCGCCCTAGCCCACGCAGTAGCATAACGCCCATCACGCAATCTTTTGCACACAGGGGTGGACCGTTCCGTTTGTTGCATTACATTGCAGCATGACTGGGGCGAACGGTCACAGAACTAGATCGAAGAGGAATACGATCATGAATAAGTTTACAATGGCAGCAGCCTTTGCTGTTCTTTCCGCACCCGCATTTTCTGACGGACATGCCGCCACTGTTGGCGACGCCGCCGCCGGTGAAGAGCAATTCAACCGCCAGTGTGTCGCATGCCACGTCGTGGCTGACGAATCTGGTGAGGTCCTTGCCGGCCGTAACGCGCGCACCGGCCCTAACCTGTATGGCATCGCTGGCCGCACAATGGGGTCCGTCGAAGATTTCCGTTACAGTGACGCGCTGGTCGAGCTGGGTGAAGCAGACACAGTTTGGACCGAAGAAGCCTTTGTCGGCTACGTTCAGGACCCGACAGGTTGGCTGCGTGAAACGCTTGATAACCGCCGCGCCCGTGGCAAGATGGCCTATCAGGTTCGTGAGGAAGAGCAGGCATATGACCTTTATGCCTACCTTGCGACATTTGGTGGTGATGAAGAAATGGAAGACGCAGAAGCAACCAACTAATCTGTTTTCGCGATATTGTTCTGGGCCGCCCGGGGGGAAACCTTGGCGGCCCTTTACGTTTGTATGATCAGTTTGGCCAAGGTCGCCGGATCTTCTTCATGCGCCAGATGTCCCAATCCGGGCAGTTCCGTTAGCGTCCCTTGGGGCAAGACCCTGGCGGCGTCGCGGCTGACTTTTGGCGGCACCGCCTTGTCCTCAAGTCCCGTCACCAAATGAACGGGCACATCTATCTGGCCCAACCGCGCCAATAGCCCGTCAAGCGACCATTGCGCCATCATCGACAAAGTCGCATCGACATGACCCCTGTCCGTGGCCAACCGATAGTAAAGCTCTAACCCGTCCTGATCGAGCGTGGATCCAGTACCTTTTACAAGGTTGCGCACACCGCTTCGCGTGGTCGTGCTGGCAAAGACACCTGCACTGAAAGGAGTTGCCGCCAGTGCCTTGGCCATCATCGGAAAGAGCCACCCGGCAACCCCTTTGAAGTTCCCAAGTGCGGCATTGATACCGACGATGCCCTTTTTCGGACGCATCCCCAATTCCCACATCCGCAACGCGATAGCAGCCCCGGCAGAGTGTCCAACGACAATATCCGGCGCCCATCCCTGGTTACGGCACAGCGCCAGCAGATCCTCTGACATATGGTCCAGCCCACAACGTTGCTGCGCGCCCAACTGGGAAAAACCTTGCCCGGGCAAATCCACCGCCACGACATGATGTGTTTGCGCCAGGATGGGAAACAGGCCACGAAAGCTTTGGGTCGCGCCGCCTGCACCGTGGATCAGAAGGATTAGGGGCCCTTCACCGTGTTCTTGAATGTGCCAACGGTGCGGTCGATGCAGAACGCGCCGCGAATACTCGGTCAGAGGCCAGTTTTTGGCATCATCGGGCCAGCGCATCAATCACCCAACGCTGTGGCAACAGACTTTGACAACCGTTCAGCATCGGCGCGCGGCAACGGCAGGTACGTCGCATCAAGCGTCTGCGCCAGGTTGCGCAAGGCAGGTTCAGGACGGTTGCCCGTATCAATCACGATTGCATCGGTCCCATGCGCCCGCAGAACACGCGCGATCTGTTGCGCGTCAATGGCGGCCTGCTTGCGGTCGGCCCGACCATCCAGCGCGATATTGGCGCGACCGTCGGTCAGGATGGCAATGGTTGGCGTTAATCCGCGCCGTGTCGCCTGCGTTGCCTGTTCAAAGGCGGTCAACAAGCCCGCTGCAAGCGGCGTGCCACCACCGCCGGGCAACCCGGCAAGCCGACGTTTCGTTTGCACAAGTGAGCGCGTGGGCGGCAGCAATAGCTCTGCCTGCGTCCCGCGAAACGCGATCAAGGCGACATGATCGCGCCGCGCATAGGCTTGGGCAAGCAGCAGTTCGACAGCACCCTTTGCCTCGGCCAGACGCGACAACGCGGATGAACCAGATGCATCGACGGCAAAGATCAAAAGGCGATCCGACTTTTCCTCAAACCGCTTGATCCGAATATCGGCGGGCCTGATGTGCAGTCCATCACGCCCTGTCGCGTTGCGTCTGATCGTTTGCCAAGGTGCCGCAGCGCGCAACGTACCGATGATATCAATGCGTGCCCCATCGCTGATCCGTCCTGCGCGCGAAGGCAGCGGCCTGCCGCGCCGGTTTCCCTTGCGGGCGGCACCCGTCCCGTTTCCGCGCCCCGCCCGTGCCTTTTGCGCTGCCAACTGGTCAAGCAGGTTGTCAGGTAACAACGCCCGAACGGCGTCCAACAGCAATTCGTCAGGCAGATCGAGGCTCTCTTCGGTTGAATTGTCGTTACTCTGGTCGGGTGGCGGAGCAGGAGGCTCTTCCTGCGTTTCGGGTTCTGGAATCCGTGTGGCACGATGAGCCAATGTCAAAGCACAGGCAATCTCGAGGTCTTCGACGGTGACAACCACTCGGCCGGGCAGGGCGGCATGGGCGCGCGCTGCGCGGATCGCAAAGAGGGGCGCGCGCATGCTGTCGATACCAAGGTCATCTGCGACGCGCGTGATCTGTTCCGTAATTTTCGCGGGCACCGTAACGTCCCGAGGTCGCACCACAGGCCCGGTCATTTCCGGTGCACTTGTCGCATCGGCAAGTTGGCAATTCGAAACATCAACATGAAAGGCCAGGCGCTCTGCCAGTTTTGGATTCAGGCACTCGTCGGGTTCGGCGCCTTCGTCCAAGGCGATCAGGCAATGATCGCTCCCCTTGTCCAAAGCCACTGCCAGTCGTGCGGCAAGGCCAGTTGTGGCGCGTTCAGCCATTGCGAGGATCAGGGTTCCCGGCGTTGCCAAAAGCCCTTGTTCCTGCACCAAATGTCCGCTTGCCAATGTCGCCGACAGATCAAGCCCGCCAAACAAAGCCTCGTCTGAAATAGCCGGGTGCAAACGCCTGGCGTCCGGCTCGACATGGGCCATCAGCATATCGCGCACGGGGCCTGAGCGAGCGCGAATACAAACGCCGCCCAACCCCGGATCAAGCTGTAGCAGCCGCAATGCCAGTGTTGCATGGG
>CBDTVH010000250.1:0-4329 GCA_965363665.1 uncultured Yoonia sp.
AAATGCCTTTCGCGTCAATGCCAGCCGTCCACGCAATTCGCGCAGCTTTGCCCCAGCGTAAAGTTTCTGAACCGCCATATCCCGCCTTTGCAGATTTGCTATGCTACATTAGCTATTGCAAATATTGCGTCAAGCGATGCGCCGTTCGCGCCAGATGACGAACAGCACCGACGCCAGCGCCAAGATCGACGTGCCAAGCATGGTCAGTTGCAGCGGCATTGTCCCCGTCTCCACCGTCAGGATGCTGCCTGCAAATTGTGACAATGCCGCGCCGCCGCCGATCATGATGGCGCCACCCAGCCCACTGGCGGTTCCGGCCAGATGCGGGCGGACGGAAATGGAGCCGGCCATGACGTTTGGCAACATGACGCCGTTGCCGAGGCCCAGAAAGACACAAAACCCGAAAAAGTTCAGCGGATGATGCACGCCTGCAAACGTCAGAAGCGCAGAGGTTCCGAGGCCGATGATCGTGATCAATGTCCCAAAGACCGCCATGCGATTGATGCCAAGCCTGACTGAGAATCTTCCCGATAGAAAGTTCCCGAAGGCGTATCCGATCGCCGGTGCGCCAAGGGCGATCCCGCTCCAAAGTGGGGACAGGCCGAAGATTTCACTGGCGACAAATGATGTCCCGCCCAGCAGAGCGAAGAATGCCCCCGACCCGAAGGCGGCACATAGCACATAGCCCCAGAAACGTGGTGACCGAAACAGTTCGGGATAGGTCTTCAATTGATTGCGAAAGCTGGTGCCTTCGCCTTGTACCGTCTCGCCCAGATCCAGATAGACCAAGGCAAGCGTCGCAAGGCCCGCTGCCGACAAAAACACAAATGTGGCCTGCCACCCGAAGGCCTGTTCCAACCCGCCCCCGATCATCGGCCCCACCATAGGGACCAGCGCCATGCCCATCGTCACATAGCCGATCATCGACGCGGCTTCGTCTTGTGGTACGATATCGCGGACAATCGCGCGGCCAAGTGCCATGGACGTGGCGACCGCGGCTTGCAGGATGCGGAAGAACAAGAACACTTCGACGGTCGTCGCAAACAGGGCACCGATTGAGGCGCCCACGAACAATGTCAAAGAGCTCAGCACCAAGATACGCCGCCCATAACGGTCTGAAATCGGGCCGATAAAGACCTGCAAAACAGCGGTTGCGGCCAGATAACCGGACAGCGCAATTTGCATGATCGCGTATTCCGTATCGAAATACGTCGTCATCGCCGCCAACGACGGCAGAAAGATCGACATGCTGAGCGCGGACATACCGGTGATCAACACGAGGGTCAGGATATGTGGTGGTGTGGTTCGATCCAGAAAGCGGATCGCAGGAAGCGTGGTCATAAGACAGGTGTATGCCTCGGCGCGGGGCTTGTCCATCGTTGTGGAATTTGCAGATTTGCATATTATAGGTAATGCAAACCGCATAGTTTGCAAATATTCCTGTTAGCACTTCTCCCGCCGGCTTGGTCGCGCTATGCACGGGGGACGAAAAGGGCGAGGGTGTGATCTGATGGATGTTTTGCAGGAACTTGAAACGCGGCGGCAGGCGGCCCGTATGGGCGGCGGCGAAAAGCGGATCGCGGCGCAGCACGCCAAAGGCAAGCTGACCGCGCGCGAACGCATTGAATTGCTGCTGGATGACGGGTCTTTTGAAGAATTCGATATGTTCGTCGCCCACCGCTGCACGGATTTTGGCATGGAAAAAGAGCGCCCGGCAGGTGACGGTGTTGTCACAGGCTGGGGCACGATCAACGGCCGTCTTGTCTATGTGTTCAGTCAGGACTTTACCGTCATGGGCGGGTCTGTGTCGGAAACGCACGGTCAGAAAATCTGCAAGATCATGGATATGGCCGTGCAGAACGGCGCGCCGATCATCGGGATCAACGATAGCGGCGGCGCGCGCATCCAGGAAGGTGTTGCCAGCCTTGCCGCCTATGGTGAGGTGTTCCAGCGCAATATCACGGCCTCTGGCGTGGTGCCGCAAATCAGCCTGATCATGGGTCCAACGGCGGGTGGTGCTGTCTATTCGCCGGCGATGACCGATTTTATCTTCATGGTGAAAGACAGCTCTTACATGTTCGTCACCGGACCAGACGTGGTAAAGACCGTGACCAACGAACAGGTCACAGCAGAAGAACTGGGCGGCGCCAGCACGCATACCAGGAAATCGTCAGTGGCCGATGCGGCCTTTGAGAACGATGTCGAAGCGATCGCCGAGGTGCGACGGCTGATTGATTTCCTGCCATTGCACAACCGCGAAAAGCCCCCTGTGCGTCCGTTTTTCGACGACGTGAACCGCATCGAAGATAGCCTTGATACGCTGGTGCCAGACAACCCCAACATGCCCTATGACATGAAAGAGTTGATCACAAAGCTGGCCGACGAAGGCGACTTTTACGAAATTCAGGAAGAATTCGCCAAGAACATCCTGACCGGGTTCATACGCCTTGAGGGATCTACCGTCGGTGTCGTCGCCAACCAGCCTATGGTTTTGGCAGGGTGTCTTGATATTGACGCATCACGCAAGGCGGCACGGTTCGTGCGGTTCTGCGACGCCTTTGATATTCCGTTGCTCACTTTGGTGGATGTCCCCGGTTTTCTGCCGGGCACCAGTCAGGAATATGGGGGTGTGATCAAGCACGGGGCCAAGCTGCTGTTTGCCTACGGCGAAGCGACGGTCCCCAAGGTCACCGTGATCACCCGCAAAGCCTATGGTGGTGCTTATGTCGTGATGGCGTCCAAGCACCTGAATGGCGACTTCAACTATGCATGGCCAACATCGGAAATTGCGGTGATGGGTGCAAAGGGCGCAACCGAGATTATTCATCGTGTCGATCTGAATGATCCCGAAAAACTTGCCAAGCACACGCAAGACTATGAAGATCGCTTTGCCAACCCCTTTGTGGCTGCTGAGAAAGGGGTGATCGACGAAGTGATCATGCCGCATGCGACGCGCAAAAGGGTGTGCCGCGCTTTTGCGTCCTTGCGCACCAAGCAAGTGCATCTGCCGTGGAAAAAGCACGACAATATACCGCTGTGATACGCGCTTGTGCTCATAGAGTTTGGCTTAAGGCCACAACGCAGGCGGGCGGCGGCAAGATCACGCCGTTTCCTCGGCGTGGCAGCCACCATATTTGGAGGCTGATTTGACCATTGCACCAAATATGGGCGGCACTCTGTGGTGTTGCCTAAAATCTGGGTCCTTGCAGCAACATCACGCGCAGTTTGCCTCAGAGGTCTTTGAGAACACAGTGTTTTTGCCTATTCTCACTTCACGCGAAGTGGATATCGCGCTCTCGTGGGGTCAAGGTGGCAAAGATCACTGGTGGCCCTGCATTAACAGAGGCAGGCAAATACAATGGTACAAGGACTTATTGCTTTCGCGGTTGCGGCGCTTATGGCGCTTGTTGCCGTTTCGGGCAGCCAAGACCGTGCGCCGCTGCAATTCACCTCGGATGCAGCAGCACAACAGCAGGTCAATTACGACCAGCTGGTTTACTAGCGCTTACTGTTTTGGGCGGGCTTTCGGGCCCGTCCACCCCGCGCTTCGGTCTGGCAGAGGCGCAAATGGCTAACCTTCCCTACATGGACAAACACCGCGGGTTTCCAGGGCGGCTGCCCGGAACTGATTTCCAGTTCACGCTGAGGCGGGCCAACAAGGATGGCGCAACCCCATTGACCCAGCGAGTCCGTTATCCTGATCGCCGTCCGCCTGATAAGCGTGCCGATGCAGGTTTCATGCAGGCCCTTTGGGATCACTTCGGCGAAGAACCCTTTGTGCGTGGCAACCTTGATGCGGGCCGCCTGAGTTGGCTGTTCGGACGCGAAGTCGTCCCCGCCGAGGACCCATTCGATCCGGCAAGTTATGAGGCGATGTTGCGTATTGATGTGAACGTGGCCCGCCAGTCGTTCCCCGAGATCATAGGGGAAGGCTGATGGCGCGCGCCAAGATGAACACTGCATTAATGAAACAATCTAAGCGGGAAGTCGCTTATTTCGGTCAGGTTGCGCAACAATGCTTTTCAGAGCAAAGCTCTTTTGACACAGTTCGAAGTGCAGCAGTGACCTCCAGCACTTGTCCTGTCGCAATCTCTACATACCGTTACCCTTCCCCTGATCGGCCTGCTTACTCACCAAGCAGGCCGATGACGGATTTCCGCTTGCGGACGTCGAAAATGATGGGTGATATTGGATATCACGGTGAAATTGCTATTCATCGGGGCGCAGACCGCACCAATTCTGGGGCGGCCGAAATAACAACGATAGGCTTAAGATTATGCAAAAGACATCAATCATTCTCGCGACGGTGGCAGTATTTGGTTTGGCAGG
>CBDTVH010000251.1:0-4316 GCA_965363665.1 uncultured Yoonia sp.
GCATTGGATCGAAATGTCCACTTTGGGCCGCGATGAGGTGCTTTCGTTCGCCGCGAAAGCAGCCGGGTACAATGTGCGCATGATGGAACTGCCCGTGACCGGCGGTGTGCACCTTGCGGCACAAGGCAACATCACGATGCTGGCAGGCGGCGACAAGGACATGTTCGACGTGCACCTGCCTGCGCTGAAGGCGATGGGCAATCAGGTGTTTCACATGGGCCCACTCGGGTCGGCGTCAATCATCAAGGTGATCACGAATATGCTGGCGTTCATCCACCTCAAGGCCTGCGGTGAAGCGTTGATGCTGGCCAAACGTGGAGGCCTTGACCTTGGGCAGGCCTGGCATGCGATCAAGGCATCGTCGGGCACGTCTTTCGTCCACGAAACCGAAGGCGCGCTGGTACTGAATGGATCCTATGACATCGCATTCAATATTGATCTGGCGCTGAAGGATCTTGGATTTGCCATGGGGTTTGGACGTGAATTTCAGGTGCCGCTGGAACTGGCTGCCGCAACCGAGCAAACCTATGTGGCGGCACGCGCGGCCTATGGCGGCGACGCGGAATCGCCGATGATTGTGAAACTGCTGGAAGACCTGCTGGATACTGATTTGCGGGCCGAAGGGTTCCCGGCACGGCTGACCTAGGCCGACGCGCCTTCAAAAAACGGCACCCACGCATCAAGCACTTTGTCCGGGTGCTGTTCGGCCAGATAATGCCCGCCCGGTAAAGCCCAGCCGCGCACATCATCCGCCCGTTCCCGCCACAGTGCCAGGCAGTCGAAATGCGCTTCGATCACACCGTCTTGCCCCCATAGCGCCAAAAGCGGCATCGGTAGCTTGGTGGGATCAGCATCATCATGGGCGATGTCGATGCTCGCGGCGGCGCGATAATCCTCGCATGCGCCGTGGATCGCCTCTGGCGTCTCGAAACAGGTCAGATACTCGTCCAGCGCCTGCTGCACGAATGGCGTTAGCCCGGCTTGACCCGCACCACATTTTGTAAGCCAGAAGAATGCAGGATCGGCCCCGATCAGACGCTCTGGGAAGGGTTGGGGCAGCGTCAGCCAATACCAATGCCAATAGGCATGGGCAAAACCACTGTCCGCATCGCGGTACATTTCGCGCGTCGGCGCGATGTCCAGAACCGACAGGGCAATGACCCGGTCGGGGTGATCGGCCGCCAACCGATGCGCCACACGCCCCCCGCGATCATGGGCCCCGATCAGAAACCGTCCATGATCCAGATGATCCATCAATGCCAGCACATCACCGGCCATCGCCCGCTTGGAATAAGGGGCATGGCTGGCGTCAGTCGCGGGCTTAAGTGAGCGGCCATACCCGCGCAAATCAGGGCAAATCACCTGATAGGCTTGTGCCAGAACCGGGGCAACCGCATGCCACATGGCCGAGGTTTGCGGGTACCCGTGCAGCAGCACCAGCGGTGGGCCGTTACCTGCAATCCGATAGAAAACAGGTCCGTCGGGTGTGTCCAAATACCGCTCTTCAAAGCCGTCGAAAAAGCCTGCGGCAGGCCGGGCAGATGTGGCCGCCGGGTGCATCACGTAAAGACGCGTTGCCAGGACGATTGCATCTGGCCAAAACGTTCCGTCTGATACGCAACCAGCGCAACTTCATCTTCGTAAAGCAACATCGCAGCCGAAGATCCATCATCAAACGCACTGTCCAGACAGATCAGTTGCGCACCTTCTTCGCCGCGCATGGTTTTCTTGTGAGCTTCCCGGAAGGCATCGACCTGCGTGGTCCAAATGGTCTGCAATGCCGCAAAATCACCAGAGGTCGTGACGATCTGGCCTTTGCGCACATGCAAAATGGCAGAAAAACCAGCAGCATTCAGGTCCAGGAACTTCTCAAGCGGTGGTTTGGGTGCGGTGTCCATCGTCACACCCCAAAGCGCGGCCAAACCTTTGGCCGAGATACCCCGCTCTCCGCCCTTGCCGAATGGTTCGGGTGGTGTGCTGCGGACGGTCAGATGGTCCGCATCGCCGCACAGGCCCTGCAAAAGGTCATACGCGGCCTGCACGCCATCGGGTTCCTCGCGCGACAGGATCTGACCAATGATATCGGCATCTTGATCGGGTGTGACGCTCAGGATACCGCGCAAGCGACGGCCGGCGGCGACAATGTTGATGGTGCTTGTCCCGCAATCAAAAGATAGGCACCGCTCAAGCACAGTGTCGTCCACTTCGCGCAGGATTGCTGTGATGGGGGCCGGCGACCCACCTTCGCAAATTGTGCGGGCGCCCGTTTCATCAACGGTTTCGCGGGACGTCAAAACCGCCAGTTTTTCTGCCAAAGCGTTCAGTTCGCTCATAAGCCCAAATCCAGATCTACGTTAATTGTTCTCATTGGCCGCTACTTATGCGGTCAAGACATGCGCAGGCATCCGCTGTAAATGCATCGGCGTCCATCTTGGGACTGCAGATACAGCAAAGAACATCATTTGGCTCGTGGTCGGACCGCAGAAACACACGCAACTGCGCTGCGCTTGCAACATATGCCTTATGGCTTGGTCGATCCGCCAGAACGGGCTCTCCGCCCGCGCTCAGCAACAGCGCGGCCTCTGCACACAAGGCATCGAGCGCCTCGCGTCGCAAATTTGAACCGGAGTCTGTCACGAGGATCATCTTTGTCGAAAGGTCAGCAAAGGCCAGCGCGGTGCAGCCCTCATATTTCTTTCGCAAGGCATCCAACTCATCAACGACCATTAGCAGCCTGCTGTTTAACTACGTCCCGTCATGACTACGGCAAATGCGCGGCATGTGAAAGACCCGCGCAAACCGATCGGTATCACGATGAGCGGTAAACAGGATCAGCGATTGATGTCGGCAGGTCATCGTGGTCATCCACATCCGCAGTGCGCCGTGTCGTACCGCCAGCGTTCGCCGGACGTTGTACGCGGCGCGGCATCACGGGTGCAGAAACGGGCTGCGGGATATCGCTGAGGCTATCAACATTATAAAGCGGTAGTTCAGTTCGGGCCGTCAGCTTTGTCAGCTTTTCGATCACGTCAATCAGATGTCCTGTAAACGGTCCGGCGCCGCTTGCCTCCCAACGGTCATAGTCTTCACCGGCCTGGATCGCCTGCAACAGCGAGACAGGGAAGGTGCCGCCGAATTTTCCGTCGGTTTCGCGTGTCACACGTTTGATCACGCGACTACGGTCTTTTTCGTTGGTCAGTTTGTCAAAGCGGGTGATCAGCAAAATCGAATGTTCGCGCACCGCCTGGGGCATGTCATCCCAAACCGCAGCTTCAGACTGACGCCAGGCTTGCGTTGCGTGCGTACACCAGATCACGGCATCAACCTCTGGCAACATACGCTCCCACACAGAAGAGGACATATTTGGGTCCGAAATGCCGGGAAAGTCGATCAGGTCGCACACTTCCAGAATATCGGCTTCCAGAAACAGGCGAATATTGCGGGTTTTTTCGACAGGGATGCTTTCCAGAGTTTCGATCGAAACAGGCTCTGTCGTGCCATCAACATCGACACGATAAGGCGCGCGTGTTCCGTATGAGATCCAGACCGGGGACAGGCGGGTCGCAGTCACCTTTTCGGGCAAAGGACTTTGACCCATCAGAAGGTTGGACAGCGTGCTTTTACCTGCACTGAATTCACCCATCAGGGCAATACGCGGTTTACGGCGTGTCCCGGAAACTGCTTCACCTACACTCATTTATTCACTCCGATTGAAAGCGCGGGCCCACTGACATTCAGCTCTTCATAGATGCAGTCAAAAAGCTCGTCTCGTTCCTGTTGGGCGGTAATGCCGAAAATATCTTCCAGATCGTCAATGGCGATTTCCGATTTGTTGCTAATATCTTCCAGAATGGCGCGCTGTTCGGCGTGGAACTCTTGCAGCTCTGTCTTGGCCTTCGCGCGGATTTCATCCGCCTGACGTACCTTCAACTCATCGACAATCGGTGCCGTTTCGGCTTCGATCAGATCATAGAATCCGCTGGCAAAGGCACGGTATCCCTTGCGGCGCTTCCACCAGCCTTTCCACCACGATGTTTGCAGGTCAAGCGCGATGGTCTGACCCAGCGACACAGGTGCCGGAATTTCCGGCGGGGCCGGTGGCGTGATTGTGAAGTTTTCGACGTCCACACCAAAGGCCGACCGATAGGTATTTGCCAGTTCAGCTGCGGCTGCACCGTAGACATCCTGGCAGGTCGCCGTGACGTTGCGGCGCATCACCTGATAACTGGTCCGCAACAACATGCGCAGACCATCGGGGCTGTATTGCCAGATTTCTTCTTCGCCGTTGGTTTCCAGATGTTGCAGCAAGGATTCCA
>CBDTVH010000252.1:0-4314 GCA_965363665.1 uncultured Yoonia sp.
CCGGCTCGGTCGGGTTCATGTTCGACCGCAAGGGCGAGGTGGTTTATCCCGCATCCGTCGCCGACGCCGACACCGTGATGATGGCCGCAATCGAGGCCGGGGCCGAAGACGTGCAAAGCGACGAAGACAACCACGTCATCTATTGCGCCGACACCGACCTGAACGATGTGGCGAGCGCGTTGGAGGCGGAGTTGGGTGAAAGTGAATCGACCAAGCTGATCTGGAAGCCCAACATGACCACCGAAGTGGATGTCGAAGGGCTGACCAAGCTGATGAAGCTGTTGGATACGCTGGAGGAAGACGACGACGTGCAGCGCGTGACGGCAAACTTTGAAGCGTCCGATGAGGTGATGGCAGCGTTTGCTGAGGAGTAGCGCTTAGGGTGTGATGACCCCGTGCTCTGTCACGATCAGATCGAGGCGCTGGTCGGTGGGTTCGAGCGGTAGATTTTCATCCTCTTGGTCTTCGTAGGCGAAACCGATGGCCATCGTGGGCTGAGCGGCACGCAGTTTTTCAAGCGTGCGGTCGTAAAAGCCGCCGCCATAGCCCAGACGCCCACCCCTGCAATCAAACGCGACCAAAGGCACGATCAGAATTTGCGGTGTCATCCATGCGCCGGTTTCCGGGATCATGGCCCCGAATTCGCCTTTGATCATGGCGCAATCCGGTTCCCAGCGGCGGAACTTCAGCGGCTGCCCTGCCCCGATAATGACGGGCACGCCGATGGGGCCGTGGGCTGCGGCCTCTTCCATCGCGGGTGTTGGGTCGATCTCGGTACGCATCGCCATGTAGCCTGCCAGCGGCACGCCGCGATACCCGGCAAGTACCTCGCTGAGGTAACCGGCAGTGGCTGCGTTTGGATCATGTGCCGACTTGCGACGCGCAAAGGCGGCAGTGCGCGCTGCCGATTTGTCGATCACAGCAACCACATCGCGGCCAGCCCCAGAAACGCGAAGAACCCGACCACATCAGTCACGGTGGTGACGAAAGCGCCCGAGGCCAGTGCGGGGTCAACGCCCATTTTCTCCAGAATAACAGGGATCACGGTTCCGGCCAGCCCGGCCACGACCATGTTGATGACCATGGCCACCGCGATAACGACCCCCAACATCGGTGATCCGAACCAGACCACACCGACGACCCCCATGACGACGGCAAAGATCAGGCCGTTGATCAAACCGACAAGCACTTCACGCCGGATCACGCGCCAAACGTTCGCAGTGGTCAGGTCCCTTGTCGCAAGGGCGCGCACCGCGACAGTCAGTGACTGGGTTCCAGCATTCCCGCCCATTGAGGCCACGATCGGCATAAGGACGGCAAGCGCCACCAAACCTGCGATCGTTTCCTCAAACAGTGAAATAACAAGCGAGGCAAAAATCGCCGTGACCAGATTGACGGCCAACCACGGAAAGCGCCGCTTCGTTGTCGCGATAACACGATCCGAAAGGCTGCCTTCGCCGACACCGGCGAGGCGCAGGATGTCTTCTTCGGCCTCTTCTTCCAGAAACATCATGGCGTCATCAATTGTAATGACACCCACGATACGGTCATCGTCATCCACCACCGGGGCCGTGATCATGTGATAGTGGTTAATCGCCTGCGCCACTTCTTCGACGTCCTGGGCGACATGGAAGGTGCGAAACGTATCTTCGGTAAGGTCGCGCAGCGGCGTATCGCGCGGGTGGCTGAGGATACGGCCCAGCGTCACGTAACCCACAGCCTTCAGGCGCGGATCAACCAGAATGATATGATAGAACTGATCAGGCAGCACCACATCCGAACGCAGATAATCAATCGCCTCGCCCACGGTCCAATGTTCCGGCGCGCGCACCAGTTCGGACTGCATGTGGCGGCCCGCGGATTCTTCGGGATAGGCCAGTGCCTTTTCGACGACCAAACGGTCGCCGGCATCCAGTGCATCCAGAACAGCCTCTTGCTGGGCATCATCAAGGTATTCGACCAGATCGACGACATCGTCGCTTTCCAGATCGCGCACCGCCTCGGCCAATTCAGCGGGGGCAAGCTGTTCGATAACCTCTTCGCGCAGCTCTTCATCAAGTTCCGAAAGAATTTCGCCTTCCAGCCCACCCGGCCAAGCAATCAGCAATGCGCGGCGGTCGCGTGAATCAATCTGCTCCAACAGATGCGCCACGTCTGCGGGGTGCATCGGGTCAAGCGCTTCGCTCAGAAATGCCCCGTCCCCGCGTCCGACAGCATCAAGCACATCACTGACCAGACGGTCGGTGATACCAAATGCTTCGTCTTCGTTCGATTCGGGTTCGGCCATGGGACATCCTCAAACTGATGGGCAGCATAATCGTTCGGGGCGGGGGTACAACGCGGATTTCTGCGATTTACGCTCTTGTTGCAGAGACATATGCTGAAGGCATGACAAAGCACTTACTTCTCGGGCAAACCCTTGGATTTTCCGGCAATCCCGTGACAGGCGACTGGCGCGATGCTGTGGATTTCGACAGCGCCGGGGGCGTCGTGGTTGAAGGCGAGCGGGTCATTGCGGTGGGCAACGGTGCGGCGTTGCGCAAAGCGCACCCCGATGTCACCGTGACGGACTATGGTGATGCGGTGATCAGTGCGGGCTTTGTCGACGCGCATATGCATTACCCGCAAACCGGTATGATTGCGAGTTGGGGCAAACAGCTGATTGATTGGCTGAATACCTACACCTTCCCCGAAGAAGCGCGCTTTGGCGACCGCGCCTATGCCGATGAGATGGCAGGCCGCACACTTGATCTGGCCGTGGCGCATGGCACCACGACGCTGTCCAGCTTTTGCACGATCCACTCAGAAAGCGTTGATGCGTTCTTTGAAGCGGCAGCGGCACACAACATGGCGGTATTCGCAGGCAAGACCTGCATGGATCGCAACGCGCCCGAAAACCTTTATGACAGCGCGCAGTCGGCCTATGATGACAGCAAGGCTTTACTGGAACGATGGCATGGGAAAGGGCGTGCGCAATATGCCATTACGCCCCGGTTTTCGCCGACGTCAACACCCGACCAATTGGCAGCCTTGGGCGCGCTTTGGTCGGAGTATCCGAACTGCCTGATGCAAACGCATCTGAGCGAGCAACTGCCCGAAATCGCTTGGGTGAAAGAGCTGTTTCCCCAGTCCCGCGATTACCTCGACACCTATGAAACCTTCGGTCTTTTGGGTGAACGCGGCCTTTATGGGCATGCCATTCATCTGGAGGACCGAGAGGTCGCGCGCTTGCGCGACGTCGGCGCTGCCGTGGTACATTGCCCAACGTCGAATACCTTTATCGGGTCCGGCTTATTTGATCTGATGGGGCTGGCCAAATCCGGGTTGTCCATCGGTCTGGCCACAGACACCGGGGGTGGCTCTTCGTTTTCGATGCTGCGCACGATGGCGGCAGCCTATGAAATCGGACAGTTACGCGGTACAGCGTTGCATCCCGCGCAATTGATGTGGCTGGCGACCGAAGGTTCTGCAAACGCCCTCAAAATGTCAGGCCAAATTGGGCGACTTGGCGTGGGTGCGATGGCAGATATCACTGTGCTGAACCTGCACTCCACTCCGGCGATCGCACAGCGTGCAGGTCGCGCGACCGATATTTGGGACGCAATTTTTCCCACCATCATGATGGGGGATGATCGTGCGATCAGGGATGTCTGGATCGCGGGCAAACAACAGCGCGGTTAGCAGCTGGCAGCAAGTTTCAGCACCCAGATGTTCCCGGACCGGCCAAGCCCGTATTGCGTATAGTTCCGGCGCAGCATGTTGCGGCGCCTCTAGTGCCGCCGCCTCTGAACGCTGCCCACTTGCGATATTCTCGGCGCCGGAGCGCAGGGCGCAGCCGCCTGCTCTTGCCCGCTCAGAGAAAGTCGTACCGTTTGGGCCGCCCACAGACCGGTGCGAGAAATACCCACGTCGCGCCATGTCTTCGGCGTGGGCCTGTGCCGCGCGCGTCAGGGCGGCGTTTGGCCGTAACGGGGATAAGCCCTGACTGCTGCGAAATGCGTTCAGGTCAGTGGTGAACCCGGTCACGATACCCGTCGCGGACGTGGATACTTGCACCGGCGCATTTTGTTGGGGTGCGGATGCAGTGCAGGCGGCCAGAGCGGCCAACAGGCAAGCGGAAAGGAGTGTTTTCATTTCGAACCGTCGGTCGGAGTGGGACTGGGTGTATGACGTCTGTTTTTCCAATCACAATGTGACCAAACTGTGACCGCGCCTAGCCCTCGGCAAGTCTCTGCGCGAGGGCATTTTGGCGCGAGATGACTTTGGTCAGGTCTATTGTCGTCATTTGTCCCTCTGAGACGATCTGCCTGCCTT
>CBDTVH010000253.1:0-4312 GCA_965363665.1 uncultured Yoonia sp.
CCCAGCTTTCTCATCTGATCCTCGGGTTTGAGCACGTAGAGATTGATGTTTTGCGGCTTTAATTCCGGCAATAAACCACCGTGATCAATGATTTCGGTATGCGGTGGCAGGCTGCCTTTCAGAGCGACATGCACGGCCAAGTCCGCACTGACGGCGGCCTCAACCGCGTTGTCCAACTCTGAATCCACCGCCATCATCCAGTCGATGCCGTCCTCGTTCAGCGCCTGCAAAACGCCGCTTCTGAAGATGCAATTCTTGCAAAACGCGACTGGCAACGGTTGCTTGCGCCATGCCACGCCATCCTGCGCGCCGATCCATAACAGCGGCAACTCCACAAGAACCTGACCTCCCGGACCGCAGGTTTCTTCGGTGGTCAGGATCAAATCGACCTCACCGCGCCCGAACATATTCAAAAGCTTCCGTGTCGGTGCCGAGATCAGCCGCACCTGCATCCGTGGAAAGTCAGCCGCAAACCGTTTGAGAACCGCAGGAATGGCCGGATAGATAATGTCATGTGGGACGCCAAGCCTGAGCTCGCCTTCAAATTCGGTGGCCGTCAGCCGGTTCAGCGCCTCATCGTTGATCTTGAGCATGGACCGCGCATAGCCGAGCAGTTGTTCACCTGCCGGCGTCAACGCAATCGTCCGCGATGACCTGTCCAGCAGCGATACATTCAGCGATTCTTCCAGGCGTTTCAGTTGCATGGATACGGCCGATTGCGTCAGGTTCAGAATGCCCGCCGCGCGCGTGACCCCACCGGCGTCAGAGACGGCCACGAAAGACCGCAGGGCTGTCAGATCGAGATTTCTTATCACATCACAATTCCTGATACTAACATTCAAAAGTATTCATTTTCATTATGTCTCACGCTGCCCCATATATCAAGCATCGAAATATGAATGAGACAACACATCACGAGAGAGAATGATATGACCGCTTCAACACACCACTCCACAACCCACGCAACATGTACGCGCAAGCCGCAATCGCTGCTTGCCAGCCTTCGCCGCATGATTGGGGTCGCGCGGCAGCGGCGCCAGCTACTTGGACTGGACGATCATCTGCTGAAAGATATCGGCGTAACCCGTGCACAAGCTGTTGAAGAGAGCCGTCAAACGCCATGGAACGCACCCGGTCATTGGCTCAAATAGTGCCTGTTTTTGGACCAACTGCGACATTCCCGCCCAAAAAGATCAGAAATCCGCAAAACCGCCCCATCCAGCCTTGAAATAACGGCGATCCCTGCCAATATCTTGCGCAAGGATGCCGTTTCGCGGCGCCGCTGTTTTATTTGGAGGTCTACATGGCTCAAGAACAACTCATTCGGACGGTCGGCGGGGTCCGCGCGGCCGAGATTGATCAGGGCCTTCGCGCCCACATGAACAAAGTCTACGGCACCATGTCCGTAGGTATGCTGATCACGTTTGCGGTGGCATGGGCCGTCGGTACGTCGCCCGCATTGCTGGCGATCTTCCGTGATCCGATCACATTGCAACCAAATATTCTGGGCTGGATCGTGATGTTCGCACCGCTCGCGATGGTCTTTGGCTTTGGCGCCATGATCAACCGCTTCTCAGCGGCGGCGGCTCAAACGTTCTTTTACGCCTTCGCGGCTGTCATGGGTCTGTCGATGGCATGGATTTTTGTGGCCTTCACAGGCTTGTCCATCGCCAACGTCTTCTTGATCACGTCCATCTCATTCGCGGGTCTTAGCCTTTACGGCTATACGACCAAAAAGGACATTTCTGGTTGGGGCACATTCCTGATCATGGGTGTGATTGGTCTGATCGTCGCTATGGTCGTCAACATCTTCCTGCAGTCCCCTGCAATCATGTTCGCGATCTCGATCCTTGGTGTGCTGATCTTTGCCGGTCTGACCGCCTATGACACGCAGAAGATCAAGAATGACTACATCGCACATGCTGCACATGGCGACCAGGAGTGGCTGGCGAAGTCGGCGATCATGGGTGCGTTGAACCTGTACCTCGACTTCATCAACATGTTCATGTTCCTGCTGCAACTGTTCGGTAACCGCGAATAAGCGTTGCAGAGATGATAAATTTAAGGGCTGATGGCAACATCAGCCCTTTTTGTTTGCCCAAAGGCCTTCCCCATGACTGACTTACCAATCACCTCTGCGACAGCCGTTTTCGCAGGTATCATGATACTTTTGCTGACCATGAAGGTGATACGCCTGCGTCGTGGTGGCGGCGTGGTCCTTGGCGATAACGACGATCGCGTCCTTACCAAAGCGATCCGAGGGCATGCGAACGCAGCCGAGCAGTTGCCGATCGCCTTGATTATTATGGGACTTGCCGAAGCGCAAAGTGGCAATACGGCCTTGCTGGTGCTGGCTGCGCTATTACTGGTGACGGGTCGCACCATGCACGCCGTGTACTTTGCAATCCACGGCACGCACTGGCGGTTGCGGATGTATGGGATGCTGCTGACGCTGATCGCACAGGGGCTTTTGGTGCTTGTCCTCGCACTGACCATTCTGCTCTAGGGGCACAAACGAAAAAGGCCGCGCATGAAGCGCGGCCATTTCCTTGTCAGGTCAGGCGATCAATTACTTGATCTTGCCTTCCTTGTACTCGACGTGCTTGCGCACAACCGGGTCGTACTTCTTGATAACCATTTTCTCGGTCATCGTACGTGCGTTTTTCTTTGTGACGTAAAAGTGCCCGGTCCCCGCAGTGGAGTTCAGGCGGATCTTGATGGTGGTAGGCTTCGCCATATCTCATATCCTCTGATTGCGGGCCGGCGCGCGGCACTGCGCATGAATCTGGTTGAAGCTGCCTTTTACCGCCGCGCGGGGCCGAGTCAACCGCAAAGCAGCATAAATCAGGAATCACCCAATTTCCCGAGATACGGCAAGGACCGACTTTATCGTGCCATCCTGTTCGACCACTGGCGTCAGGCGAACTTCCCAGTCCTTTGGCGTCCCTTTTGCGGTCGGACAATGCCCCCGGTACTCGACATCCTTACCATTCGCAGCCTCAGCAAAGGCAGATGACAGCCCCTCGCGTTCCGAGGCTGGCCAAAGATCCCACCACGGCTTCCCGGCGATCATGCTCATATCGTCAATTTCCATGGCACATTGGCCATTTTCACTCATGAAACTGATACGTCCTTCCATATTGAGAAGTTTGACACAGTCGCGGCTGTTGCGCAGAAGCGCAAGACTGATTGAACTTGAGTCAATTTGCTCACTTCGCGCCAGATCAGCATCATTTATGAGTGACATAGAGTATGTTCCTGTTCCTTGATCGTCGGTCTTTCAGCAGTGTTCCGACGCTATGGTTTTCGTGTCTCGCGTTTCAATCGCAATCGCCACTACCCCGTCAACAACAAAAACGCGCGGATGGCCTGTAAGCCGGATTCTGTCCCCCACGGTTGCCCGCGGTTGGATGACCATTCATCTGGAACGCCTGTTACCAGACGCCCTCTAGCTGCCAACCCGGACCGTCTGGGGTTCAAGCATCCCCGTCTTGCGACGCGAGGTCCCTATTTGGCATTGCTCCCGGTGGGGCTTGCCGTGCCGCTTTGGTTGCCCATCGCGCGGTGGGCTCTTACCCCACCGTTTCACCTTTTCCTGACCGGGGTCAGGTAGTCTGTTCTCTGTGGCGCTTTCCCTGGGGTTGCCCCCGCCGGGCGTTACCCGGCACCGTTGCCTTGTGGAGTCCGGACTTTCCTCGGGGCGATTTTTCCCCGCGGCCATCCGGCCCTCCGCGCATCATGTATCTAGGGGCGCGAGGGGGGCCGCGTCAAGTCAGGCATCATGCGCACCCTGCGCCAGGCCCCGGACGAAATCGAGCACCTCGCTCACCGGCTTGCCTTTGGCGATTTCGCCCACGATCGCGGAGCCGACCACGCAGCCATCGGCGACGGAGGCGATCTGTTCGGCGGTCTCGGGCGTGCGGATGCCGAAGCCGACGATCACGGGCAGGTCGGTCCGGGCCTTGATGCGCGCAACCTCGGGTCCGACATCCTGCGCTTGGGCTGCCGCCGCGCCGGTGATGCCGGTGATCGAGACGTAATAGACGAAACCGGAGGTGTTCTGGAGCACTTTGGGCAGCCGCTTGTCGTCGGTCGTGGGTGTGGCGAGGCGGATGAAGTTCAGCCCGGCCTTCTGGGCGGGAATACAGAGCTCCTCGTCTTCTTCGGGCGGCAGGTCCACGACGACCCGTGCACCTTCTACAACGGGAGGCACACTGCGCGCCGAATCCCATAGCTTGGCGGCAAGATACATCCGGTCGAAATTGACGAGGTGAACGGTTATCTCGGTGTGGTCTTCGAAAACGCGCTGGAA
>CBDTVH010000254.1:0-4311 GCA_965363665.1 uncultured Yoonia sp.
GTCGACCTGAACTGGGCGAAAGAGCACCACTCGCTTTGGGTTGAAGAAGTGCAGGGTAAAACCGACGTAACGGATCCGCCTGCCAAAGGCGCGCAGCCAGCAGAATAGATCACAGGTACGCCCGGCGCTGGGTAACAGCGTTGGGCTTACCCTTCGCGGTCTGCCGGACGGCAAAGACTGATACGACAGAAAGACCAATTGGAAATGGCCGATGAACCACTCCTGCTGGCAGCCCGCAAGGTGCTGTCTGGGCTGACGATGCCTGACGGGACGCCCTTTTTGGGTGCGGCGCAGGTATCCGGCCCGACTGTTTCAAACGGCCGTATCAATGTGTCGATCCTGACGACGGCGGACGACGCGGCAGCCTTGGGCGATATCAGAGCCAAGGCCGAAGCCGCGTTGCGCGCTATACCGGGGGCAAAGACAGCCTTTGTCACCCTGACAAATGGCGAAATCAGCGCGCCGGTTCTAAAGCCCGTCGCAGCCGCAAAGCCGAAAGTCCTGGCTGGGGTAAGCCATGTCGTCGCTGTTGCCTCTGGCAAAGGTGGGGTCGGGAAATCAACGACTGCCGTGAACCTTGCCTTGGGCCTGCGTGCGAACGGGCTGAAAGTCGGTATTCTCGACGCGGATATTCATGGCCCCTCGCTTCCCACATTGCTGGCCCTGCATGGGCAACCCCGCATGGGCAAGGACCGGCGTTTGCTGCCGATGCAATCCAATGGCATTCTGGCCATGTCCATGGGCCTGATGGTCGATGCGGAAACCGCGATGGTTTGGCGCGGGCCGATGGTGATGTCAGCCATCACTCAAATGCTGTCAGACGTCGATTGGGGTACATTGGATGTTCTGATCGTCGATATGCCACCCGGCACAGGTGATGCACAGTTGGCCATTGCACAAGGGACGACATTGGCGGGTGCGGTTATCGTCTCAACCCCGCAGGATTTAGCATTGATCGACGCCCGGCGCGGTATTGCGATGTTTCAAAAGGTCGATGTGCCTATCCTTGGCCTGATCGAAAACATGGCCCATTTCACCTGCACTGACTGCGGCAAACAACATGCGCTTTTCGGAACCGGTGGGGCCGAGGCTGAGGCAAAGCGCCTTGGCGTACCCTTTCTGGGTGCAGTGCCACTGACGATGGATCTGCGCGCGGCGTCGGACCGCGGCCAGCCCATCGTGGCCCGCGATCCCGAAGGCGCGCTGGGCCGTTTGTTTATCGACATGGCAAGTGCGCTTTGGGCGAACTTGACAGCGTCATCTGCGAACACGCAAACTTATGAAAAACTTCAAGGAGCCTGACTGATGAAATCCTTCCTTCTTGCCTGTATTGTCATTATCGGCGTCGCGGTTGTGGCGGCCAATGTGCTGAACGGAACGTTCCAGACCGATAGCGCCGCTGCGTTCACAACCGAAGGTGTGCGTCTGTCGCCCGGTGAGCAAAACCTGATCACTTACTAAGCTGCCATGGGGCAGGGGGCCACGATATCGGTTTCGGCACTGCTGTGTGCCGCCATGTTGGTATCTGCCCCAGCTTGGGCGCAGGACTTGCGCGGCCACGGTGGACCTGTGCGCGCCTTGGCCACCGACGCTGAAGGGCGCATTTTTTCGGGGTCATTCGATACCCGCGCGATTGTATGGGACGGCACGATCGCCACGCAGGTGACCCGCCATCACGAAGGGGCAGTCACAGCGGTGGTCCCGCTTGCCGATGGGCGCTTCGCGTCAGGTGGGCAGGATGGCCGGGTTGTCATATGGGGCGACGGAGCGGAGCCGCTGCAATCTGAAATCTGGCACCCTTTGCCTGTCGGGGCCATGGCCCCACTGGCTGGCGGGCTGGCGTCAGCAGGATGGGACGGGCAGATTGCCCTTTGGTCCGGTTCTGGCGCACCACGCCGTATCACTGCACATGATGGGCAAATAACCGGGCTGGTGGCGTTTCGTGGCGGGCTGGCAAGCATTGGTGCGGACCTTTACCTGCGGTTCTGGCAGGCCGACGGTACGGGCGGCGGCGAAGTCAGCTTGCCTGCGCCTGCATCGGCGCTTGCGACGGATGACAAAGCACTTTTCCTTGCCGCACCCGATGGGTTCTTGCGAAGGGTCACAGAAGACCCGCAGATCCAGCAAGTTGAACTCTCCACGCGACCGCTTTTGTCAGTGGCAGCGGGTGGCGGGCATGTTGCGGTCGGTGCAACCACCGGCGATGTCTGGCTGGTGGACCCTGACACGCTTGAAGTGCAGGTCGCGATTGAAACCGGCCAGGGCCCGATTTGGGCGTTGGTCATTTCAGAAGGTATCCTTTTCACAGGCGGCAATGACGGGTTGATACGTCGATGGTCGCTGGATGGTATCCCGTTGGGCGAAGGCAGCGGACCGTCCGATCCCACCCTGACCACACCGCGCGGTGCAGAGGTTTTTCGCGCCTGTGCGGTCTGTCACGCGTTGACACCGGATGATGGCGGACGTGCGGGGCCGACGCTGCACGGTATATTTGGTCGTCGGATCGCGACCGCAGAGGGATTTGATTATTCCGCCGCTCTGGAGGATCTTGATATTGTCTGGACAGCGCAAACCATATCCGAGCTTTTCGAGTTTGGTCCGGACGCCTATACTCCGGGAAGTCGCATGCCCGAGCAACGTGTGCCCAGTGCCGCAGACCGGCAGGCACTGGTCGCGTTCCTGGAAATGGTGACGCGCTAGCCCGAGAAACTTTCAAACCGGAGAATTACCGATGAGTGATGATTTCAACATGTCGATGCGCAAGTTCCTCAAGCAGGTTGGCGTGACCTCGCAGCAGGCAATAGAGGAAGCTTTGCGCGAAGCCGGCCCCGACAAGACGGCAGGAAAAAGTTTCAAGGCCACCATGGTTTTACGGATTGAGGGTCTTGATCTGGAGCATCGCGTCGACGGCACGATCAGTGACCGGGGTCGCGACTGACCCGTTTGCGGGCTCCTGCAACGGCAATATCGCTCATTTATCAATTTGATCCGCTTCTGATCCAATATATGAATGGGCATGACCTTCGATCAAATCAAAACCTTCCTGTGGGTTGCGCGGTTGGGCGGCTTTCGCAAAGCGGCCGAGCGGCTTAACCTTTCGCAGCCCGCCGTTTCGACCCGCATCGCAAACCTTGAACAAGAGCTGCGCATCCCGCTGTTTGAACGCGGCCTGGGTGAACCTGTCCTGACCAAACACGGTGCACTTCTGCTGTCTTACGCCGAGCAGATGTTGTTTGTCGAAGAAGAGATCAAGCAACGCGTTGCCAATCCGTCCGAAACAGTCGGACTATTCCGCATCGGCGCATCCGAGACGATCGCGCAATCATGGTTGCCCGATTTCCTGAAAGCCTTCAGCGAGCAGTACCCGCGCGTTAACGTGGACCTTACGGTTGATATTTCGCTTAACCTTCGATCCAATCTGTTGGAGCGAAAGCTTGATCTTGCGTTGTTGATGGGCCCGGTTTCGGAATTCTCGACCGAGAACATCACCCTGCCGCCTTTCGATCTGCATTGGTATCGCGCGACCGCGAACCCGCAAGAGGATCTGAGCAAAATTCCCGTCATCTCATACTCCAGCAAGACCAGACCATACCGCGAATTGATGTCCGAACTGTCCCGCCGCATCGGGCCAAAGCTGCGCGTCTATTCGTCAGCGTCATTGTCGGCCAGCCTCAAGATGATCGCGGCGGGAATCGCTGTTGGTCCTTATCCCCGCGCACTTGCCGATAATTTCCTCGCTGCCGGGCAGATCGTCGAATTCGATCCGGGCTTTCGGCCCCGACCACTGGCCTTTACGGCATCTTATCTGTCTGAACCCCGTAGCTTTCTTGTTGAAAACAGTGCGGAAATCGCGCGAAGCGTGGCGCAGACGTGGGATGACACCCATCCGACGTAGATCAAAGAAATCTATCGGTTTTGATCTAAAATGATAATTTGCGCGAAACTGGCCGCTTGTGTGATGCTGTTTATGCAGCAGCAGGACCGCCACGACCATGAAATCCGTATCTCATGCCGATCTGATCAACGCCTCAGCCGCTGACGTGCGTGGCGCGATCCGTTCGGGATCATATACCGGCCATACTGCGGGATTGGCCGCTGGAAAGCTTCAGTGCAACCTTGCGATTCTGCCTGAACGATTTGCACTGGATTTCCTGCGTTTCTGTCAGCGCAATCCAAAGCCTTGCCCCATCGTCGGTGTTGGCGACACCGGCGATCCGCGGTTGCCCACGTTGGGCAGCGACATTGATATCCGCACTGACGTTGCAAAATATCGCGTGTTTCGAAATGGCACCCTTTCAGAGGAAGTCACAG
>CBDTVH010000255.1:0-4305 GCA_965363665.1 uncultured Yoonia sp.
TGTTGCGCGGGACCGAGTTCAACCACGGCTACACCTATTCAGGTCACCCGGTGGCCTGTGCGGTCGCCCTAGAAAACCTCCGAATTCTTGAAGAAGAAGGCATGGTCGACAATGTGCGCAACGTCACCGGACCCTACCTGCGCGAAAAGTGGGAAGCTTTGGCCGACCACCCCCTTGTCGGCGAGGCAAAGATCATCGGCATGATGGGCTCGATCGCGCTGACACCTGACAAGGCAACGCGCGCGGTGTTTGCTGCCGAAGAAGGCACCGTCGGTTTCATCTGCCGCGACCGTTGTTTCAAGAACAACATCATCATGCGCAGTGTGGGTGACCGGATGATCATTTCGCCGCCCCTGTCGATCACTTGCGACGAAATCGACATTCTGATTGCCCGTGCGCGCAAGTCGCTGGACGAATGCTATGAGAAGCTGAAAGCCGATGATCTGCTGAAAGCGGGCTAGATGGATCTGCTGACCGCCAACGACACACCGGGGGAATACCCTCGGTCCTACTATGCCGATGTGGTCGATCATCTTGATCGTTTTTCTGCCGCTGAGGGCGACCTGACCTGCGATGTCTGCGTCATCGGTGCAGGCTTTACCGGGCTGTCCACCGCCTATCACCTGGCCCAGCGCGGCTATGACGTGGTGGTGCTTGAGGCGCAGCGCGTGGGCTTTGGTGCCTCTGGGCGCAACGGCGGTCAGGTCAGCACCGGACAAAGGCGCGATCAGGAAGATCTGGAAGCGATGGTGGGTGACACCCATGCGCGCGCACTGTGGGACATTGGCTGTCAGGCCGTCGATCTTGTGCGCGACCTGTGCGCCACGGACGAGGTGCGCACCGCGTTTCATCCCGGCATCGTCCACACCGTACATCGCAAACGCGACTATGCGCATAGCGAAGCCTATGTCGCGCATATGCAGGAAAAATACGGCTACGACAAAATCAGCCTGCTAGAGCCTGACGCCTGCCGCGCGATCGTCAATTCACCTGCCTATCATGGCGGCACGCTGGACCTGGGGTCCGGCCACATCAACCCGCTTGAGTTGGTTTTGGGATTGGCCCGGTTGGCGGTGAAGGCAGGTGCGCGCATTCATGAAGGCTCCAAGGTGGACGGGATCGACGCAGGCGACCCGGCAACGGTGCGCACGGATAAAGCGCAGGTAAAGGCGCGCTTCGTGGTTCTGGGCTGCAATGGCTATCTGGGCACGATGCAAAAACACATCGCCGCCCGTGTAATGCCCATCAACAACTTCATCGTTTCCACCGCACCTATGTCGCCAGAGGCACAAGAGGACATCATCCGAAACAACTATGCCGTGGCGGACAGCAAATTCGTGGTGAACTACTTTCGGTTTTCCGAAGATCACCGGCTGCTTTTCGGCGGCACTGAAAGCTATGGGTACAAATTCCCCGCCGATATCGCCGGGGCCGTGCGCAAACCGCTGGCGGAAATTTTTCCGCAACTCAAGGACGTGCAGATCGACCACGCCTGGGGCGGCACGCTGGGCATTACCATGAACCGGATGCCGCATTACGAACGGATCGGCGGGAATATCCTGACCATGTCCGGGTTTTCAGGATCGGGCGTCGCCCTGGGCACACTGTCGGGCCAGATCGCAGCCGAGGCCATCGCCGGTCAGGCGGAACGGTTCGATGTGATGGCAAGCGTCCCGACGATCCCCTTTCCCGGCGGACCGACCCTGCGCTCACCGCTGCTGGTGCTGGCGATGCTTTGGTACAGCCTGCGTGACAGGCTGTAGGGATTATCACATTGCTAACCAATAGGTTGGATAAGACTTGCGTATGGACGCCCTGCGCGTTTTTATAGGCGGCAATCTGCTGGGCCAGTGCATAAGCACGGTTTTCCGGCGTAAAGGTGGAACGGTTTGTTAAAAAACTGTATGCTGAATTGCATCCCTATGCTTTCAGCTTTCGTTATTTGGCCCTTCAACGGCCCTAGTTTCACCCGATTGCCATTTTATCGGCCACAGCACGATGGTGTGAAAGGTAAGTCAGTATGAAGAATATATCCCAATCCATGGACCCTCAGGAGGCTGCACAGGCCTTTTTTGGACAAGACGATGCAACATTCACCGCGATGCTGGATGATCTTACGGCGAATGACCCGCGTCTTGCGGCCGTGTTTCTGCGGACCCGGCAGCGGTTCCTTGAGACACAAAAAAGCTAAAGCCCGCTCTGCTGGCGATTGCGGCAGGGTAAAGTCGCGCTCACAACTGCTTCAAACCGTCAAAGATCAGTGAAAACAGCTTGACCTTTCGGCCCCCGACAGGTTGAACGACCCCCAGACTTTTCTAGGAAATATGGGTAGTTTTTCAGATGGACAGCCAGAACAAGAACCTCATCCTGGCGACGGTGCTCAGCTTTGCCGTCATCGTGGCGTGGACAACGCTTTTCCCGCCAGAGGATCTGCCGGTTGACCCCGCGACCCAGACCACCACCCAGACGCTTGACGATCCAACGCTTCCAGCCGCCGACCCCGCAGCCCCCACCGCCACGACACCAACCGAGGCCCCTGAACCGCTGTCCGAGGCACCGCGCGTTGCGATTGAAACTGGCGAATTCAGCGGCTCCATCTCGCTTTTGGGCGGCCGGATTGATGATCTTGCGCTGACGAACTACCGCGAAACCATCGAAGAAGATGCAGATGTCGTCCGCTTGCTGAAACCGGTTGGCGAACCGGGCGCGTATTTTGCGTCTTTCGGCTGGACGGCCACGGACGGGCTTGATGCCGCTTCCGTTCCCGGCCCCGACACACTCTGGTCGCTTGAAAGCGGCGATACGCTGACACCGGACAGCCCTGTCACCCTGTCTTGGGACAATGGCGCAGGCCAGATTTTCCGCACGGAAATTTCGGTTGATGACGCGTTCATGTTCACTTTCGCCCAAACCGTCGAAAACACCACCAGCAATGCGATTTCGGCGCGCCCCTACGGCCTGTTGCGCCGTCATGGGGAACCCGATGACCTGAAGAACTTTTTCATCCTGCACGAAGGCATGGTGCGGATGACCGATGGTGAGTTGGAAGAGACCGACTATGACGACATCACCGAATACGCCGTCGATCCGCGCGAACGCACGCAGGCCGAACGGCTGGACGTCAGCGAAGCAGGCTGGATCGGCTATACCGACCACTACTGGATGACGACGCTGATCCCCGAACAGGGCGTCCCGTTCCGGTCCACCTCAAAATACTTCGACAGCCGTGACCTGTATCAGGTAGAGGCCGTGATGCCGATCGAAACGGTTGCAGGCGGTGAAACAACGACCGTGACGACACGTCTGTTTGCCGGTGCAAAGGAATGGGAAGCGATCCGTTCTTATGAAAACGAAGGCGGGTTCACTGGCTTTCTTGACAGCATCGACTGGGGCTGGTTCTTTTTCCTGACCAAGCCGATCTTTGCGCTGCTGCACTACCTCAATATCTTTATCGGCAACATGGGTTGGTCCATTCTTGCGCTGACCGTGATCCTGAAAATCATCGTGCTGCCGCTGGCCTACAAATCCTACGTGTCCATGGCCCGCATGAAAGAGTTGCAGCCAGAGATGGAGAAGCTCAAGGAAAAGACCGGCGACGACAAGCAAGCCATGCAGCAAGGCATGATGAAGCTTTACAAGGACAACAAGGTAAACCCCGCTGCCGGGTGTCTGCCGATCCTTTTGCAGATCCCGATCTTCTTTTCGCTCTACAAGGTGATCTTCGTCACGATTGAGTTGCGGCACGCGCCGTGGATCGGCTGGATTGAGGACCTTTCTGCACCCGATCCATCGTCCATCCTCAACCTGTTCGGCCTGCTGCCCTATGCAGCACCAGAGCCGGGTTCGATCCTGTCGCTGATCTTCATCGGTATCCTGCCGATCATGCTGGGTGTGTCCATGTGGTTGCAGCAAAAGCTGAACCCGGCCCCAACGGACCCCACGCAGCAGATGATCTTTGCATGGATGCCATGGGTCTTCATGTTCATGCTGGGGTCTTTCGCATCCGGTCTGGTGCTGTACTGGATTGCCAACAACATCATCACCTTCACCCAGCAGTATGCGATCATGCGCAGCCACGGTGCAAAACCGGACGTCTTTGGCAACATCAAGGCGAGCGTCAAAAAGAAAACACCGGTGGCGGACAGCGACAAGAAAGAGGGCAAGTAGATGCCAAGTGTCGCCGCTTTGTGGCGGCACCCCATCAAAAGCCACGGGCGCGAAGCGCTGGATCAGGTGACGCTGGTCGCAGGGCAGACGATGCCATGGGACCGGCATTGGGCGGTCAAGCATGAGGCCAGCAAGTTT
>CBDTVH010000256.1:0-4303 GCA_965363665.1 uncultured Yoonia sp.
GCCATGATGAAGGCCAATGTATAAAGCGCGTCGCCGGGGAATTCAGTGTGGTAAGTGACCAGCTCCTGCACCTTCAGCGCCGGAACCACCTCCCAGGGGACCACAGCGCCGTCGATCACGCCGCGTGACAGCGATTCAGGAACCGCCGGAACCGGCATCCCAACTGACGTGGCACCAAGCTGCGTGAACAGAGTAGTCGTCGTCCGGGATGGCGCGCGCAGTTTCAGCCCACGCAGGTCTGCAACATCAGTGATGGGGCGATTGGCATGGATGACGCCCGGTCCATGCACCCACAGGCCCAGCGGTTTGAAATCGGCAAAATCCGTGTCCATCATGCGCGCTTCGGCGAGTTCCCAGAACGCACGCGACGTGGCCTCGGCGTCTGGTGAGATGAAAGGCAATTCAAACACTTCCAACTGTGGAAAGCGCCCCGGCGTGTAACCTGCCACGGTCCAGACGATATCGGCCACCCCGTCAATCGCCTGATCAATCAATTGCGGTGGGGTCCCACCCAACTGCATTGATGCAAAACGATCAATCTTGATACGACCATCGCTATCCGCCTCCACGCGGTCCGCCCAGACATCAAGGATATGCGCCGGTACGTTCGCTTGGGCAGGCAAGAACTGATGCAGGCGCAGCGTCACTTCCTGGGCTACGGCGGTTGTTGACATGCAAGCAGCGGCCAAAGCCCCCAGAAGCGTACGGCGGTTGATTGTCATGATGATCCTCCATCAGGCATGAAACGTGGCGGCATTGTCGCGATACGGCGATCAGCCGCAAGGCGCATTCAATCAGATGATCGTGGTTTCGACCGGGGCGAAATCGCCAATTGTGCCGCGCAATACGTCACCTTTGACGACGGGGCCGACACCGGCAGGTGTTCCGGTCATGATCAGATCGCCGGGATGCAGTGTATATAGCGATGAAAGATCCGCGATGATCTCGGGGATCGACCAGACCATGTCCGAGAGTTCGGCTTGCTGGCGCACATGGTCGTTCACCTCAAGCTGGATCGTCAGCGCGCCGATATCGGTGACGTCGGCTTTCGGCATCAAAGGCGCGATGATCGCTGCATTGTCGAAATCCTTGCCCGTATCCCATGGACGGCGTTTTGCCTTGGCCGCTGCTTGCAGATCGCGCCGGGTCATATCGAGGCCGCAGCCATAGCCGAAAACGGCGTCCATCGCGTCAGCTTCGGATATATCGTTCACCTTGGCACCAATCGCGACGACAAGTTCCATCTCGTGATGCAAATCCTGGGTCCGGGGCGGGTATGGCATGTCATGACCGGACAGGAGAAAGGCATGGGCGGATTTGGTGAAATAGAACGGCGCCTCGCGGTCGACTTCATGGCCCATTTCGGCAGCATGATCCGCATAATTCCGACCCACGCAAAAGATACGACCGACCGGAAAACCTGCGCCGCCTTCGACTGGGATCACAGGTGTCGGGCGGGGCGGGAAAATGGTCTGGGTCATGGCACTCTCTGCGCAAAGTGTTGAAGTTGGATCGGGCGTTGAAGCGGATCGTCGCATGGCATATCTAGGCTCAACGCGATAACGTCGCGAAAGCTTTGGGGCAAGTCCCATTGACCGGCAGGAGCCTGAAACCGCGTGACACTGCATACAACGCCACTTGACGATCTGGTTGCCTGCCCGCAATGCGATACATTGCATTTGGCCAGCGCGCTGCCGGAAAATGCGCGCGCCCACTGCCAGCGGTGCGGGATTTTGTTGATGACCTCCCAGCCAGCTGCGATGGCACGTATCCTCAGCCTGGCGCTGACAGCTTTCATCATGATGATTGCGGCGATCAGTTTTCCTTTCCTGACGCTCGATGCAGGTGGGTTGCAAAACGCGACATCAGTGATCGACGCGGTTCTGGCGTTCAACGATGGTTATGCGTTTCCTTTGGCAATCGCCGTTGCGTTCTTTATCGTGGTGATCCCGCTTATCCGCCTCAGTGCCCTGATTTACGCACTTGGCCCGCTTGTGCGGGAAAAAAGACCGCGTCAGGGGGCACGCAAAGCCTTTGCCCTGGCGGAAAGACTGCGCCCCTGGAGCATGGCCGAGATTTTCATCGTCGGTGTGACCGTCGCGCTGATCAAGGTCGCGGGCCTTGCTGTTGTCACCATCGGCCCCGCGTTCTGGGCCTTCGCCGGAGTGGTGGTCATCACCGTTCTGAAAGATCAAATGATTTGCAGGTATTCGATTTGGGAAGCACTGGACAACGCAACGGCCTGATCACCGCCCGCGATGCGGGGCTGGTGGCATGTCAGCAATGCGGGCAGGTGCACCCGCTGGATGCGCGTATCTGCAAGCGTTGCGAAGGCCGTCTGCAAAGCCGTGACGCACAGAGCCTGCAAAAGGTCTGGGCATGGCTGATTGCCGGGATGATCGCGTATATTCCGGCCAATCTTTATCCGATGCTGCTGACATCCACGCTTGTCGAACGCTCGGAAAGTACGATTATCGGCGGCGTCGTCGAGTTGTTTGACCACGGCTCCTGGGGGATTGCGACGATCGTCTTTGTTGCCTCGGTCGTCATCCCGGTGGGAAAATTCCTCGCGATCATGTACCTTGCGATCAGTGTTCAGAACCACTCGAAAGAGAACCGGCATGAACGCCACAAAGCATATGAAGTGGTTGAGTTCATAGGACGCTGGTCCATGATTGATGTCTTTGTCGTTGCAATCCTTTCGGCACTGGTGCAACTCGATACCATCGCGACGATCAATCCCGGCATTGCAGCAGTCAGCTTTGCATTGTCGGTTATTTTTACAATGCTTTCGGCGCAGGCATTTGATTCCCGCCTGATTTGGGACGCAGACAGGACGCAGAAATGAGTGATGCAAACGACACCGGCCCTGCGCCGTTTGATGTAAGACCCGTCAAGCGACGGATCTGGCAGCGTTTGTCGCTTGTCTGGCTTGTGCCAGTGGTCGCCTTGGGTATTTCGCTTTGGGCCGCTTGGCAGAATTATGCAGACCGCGGCACGTTGATCACGATCAGTTTCGAAAACGCAGCTGGCATTGCACCGGGTGAGACGACGATCAAGTATCGTGATGTGACCGTGGGCGAGGTTGAGGATCTGGAGTTTTCAGAGGGGCTGAACGACGTGTTGGTTCATGCACGGATCGACAAGACGGTGGCCCCTTTTCTTGATGATGACGCTGAATTCTGGGTCGTGCGACCGGATGTTTCGGTGCGCGGAATTACCGGGCTCGAAACCGTGCTGTCGGGGGTTTTCATCGAAGGAAACTGGGACACGGACGCCGATGTGGCCCAGACCCAGTTCACAGGTCTGGAACAACCAAATCTGACGCGCGCCAACCAACGCGGCACCCGCGTGGTGCTGCGGGCGGATGACGGAGGCAGCATCGCGGCTGGCGCACCAATTCTGCACAAGGGGATCGAGGTCGGCTATCTGGAAAAGCCCGAATTGTCCTTCAACGGCAGTCAGGTCGTGGTCGGTGCGTTCATCGAAAGCCCCTATGACCGGCGCGTGACCAGCAGCACCCGTTTCTGGGATACCTCGGGGTTCAGCGTGTCTTTCGGGGCGGGCGGTGTATCGCTTGACGTCAGCTCACTTGCCTCGGTGATCGAAGGGGGGATTGCATTTGACACAGTCGTCTCCGGCGGACAGCCAATCAACGACGGGCATCGCTTTGACATTTTTTCCAGCGAAGACGCGGCACGCGATAGCCTGTTCACGGATCCCAACGCCGAAGTGCTGGAAGTCGCGGTGCTGTTTGAGCAATCGGTCAGCGGCTTGTCTGTGGGATCAGAGGTGCGCTTTCAGGGTATTCGGATCGGCGAAGTCAGCGACCTGAACGCCATCGTGGTGGGTGATGCCTCCAATGCCCAGGTCCGTTTGCAGGCCGTGCTCGCCGTAGAACCATCGCGTCTTGGTATGGGCTCAGATGCGACAGTGGACGAAGCGCTTGAACTGCTCTCGGATTTTGTCACCCGTGGTTTGCGTGCGCGAATGGTGACCGGGAACATCCTTGCGGGGACGTTGTTCGTTGAATTGGTACAGGTCGATGATGCGCTGCCTGCGATCATGAACCTGACATCCGGCGAGTACCCGGTCATCCCGACGACAGATTCAGATATTTCCGATGTGGCCGCCACCGCCGAGGGCCTGCTGGCCCGGATCAATGCACTGCCCGTCGAAGAACTGATGGACGGCGCCATTGATCTGATGGACAGTTTTGAACGTTTGGCCAACGATGAATACACCCGCGCAACACCAGCAGCCCTTGTCGCACTTTTGGACGAATCGCGCGAGTTGATCAATT
>CBDTVH010000257.1:0-4299 GCA_965363665.1 uncultured Yoonia sp.
TTTGGCGTCTTGTAATCAGGATTATAATAATGACCCTGACCATGATACACCATCCACTCGTCGAAACCTGTCGGATCACTTCCAAGATGCCACTTGCCGAATATTCCTGTTTTATATCCTGCCTTCTGAAGCTCCTGCGGGCTCATCACCGGGTGGCGGAAGACGACGATATCACCCCGCTCTGGGTCAGAACCAAAGAAACGTTCTTCCCGGTCCTCGATGAAGCCGCAAAAATCTTCGGCCCCCAGATCAATCCCGATCTGTGGGATGCGGATCGACGGACACGACGCATAGGAATAGCCATAGGCCATTTTGTTCACGAAAAGGAAATCACCGATCAGCATGGTATCTTTCATCGACCCCGACGGGATCCAGAACGGCTGAAAGAAAATGGTGCGAAATATGCCCGCGATGACCAGTGCCCAGAACACGGTTTTGACTGTCTCTATGAGCCAGGGAATAAATCCTGTCTTTTCGGCTTTGTCGGCCATTGCCTGATCCTTGCACTAGGTTTGAGGCTACATGAGCGTGTGCGCTTGTGCTGTCAAGCGATGGGGCGAGCCTCGATCACGACAAAGGCCTGTGCCCAAGGGTGATCGTCGGTCAAAGTCACGTGAATAATAGCCTCATGCCCTTCCGGTGTCATTTGATCAAGACGTTCTTTGGCCCAGCCTGTGACTGCCATCACCGGTTGCCCCGTGCGCAAGTTGGACACAGCCATGTCCTTCCATGAAATCCCCATGCGCAGACCGGTGCCCAGCGCCTTTGAACATGCCTCTTTTGCGGCCCAGCGTTTGGCATAGGTTCCCGCCACATCCTTGCGACGCTCCGCCTTGCGCTGTTCGGTATCGGTAAACACGCGGTTGCGAAACCGATCGCCAAACCGATCCAAAGTGCCGGCGATCCGTTCGATATTCGCAAGGTCCGTTCCAACGCCAAGAATCATTGGGCAACATCCATATCGACAACCCGCAAACCCGCACGTCCGCCTGCACAAAGCGCCAGCAGTCGCTGTCCCAACGCCTGATGGCCGGGGTCTTCTGCGTAGTGCTTTAACGCAGATGCATCGGAAAACTGGCCAATGAAAGCATAGGTGCAATCGGGCGAAAGCCCTTCAAAGTCCCGATTGGGTCCATGCGCGAAATCTATGAAACCTGGATGGTGTTCGCGTAGCGTCTCCAGCCCCTGCATCACGCTATCCAGTTCCCCACAATCGTAACCCGCTTTCAACGTACACATGACAATGTGGTGGATCATCAGTCTTCCCTTGGCGCATAGATATGCGCAACCTGTTCCTCACCGACGCCGCCTTCCCAAGTGAATTTGCCACCGCAAGCGGCATGGAAGTCAGTAATCGTCAGGCCCGGAAACCGAAAATACGCGTCAGAGATATGCGCCTGCTGCGCAGCAAACACCACGCGGCTGATCCCGGCCCAGCGCATCGTGGAAAGGCACATCTCACACGGCTGGCAAGACGCGATCAAAGTTGCCCCTGACAGATCGCGATCACCCGCAGCCTTGGTGGCGCGCGCAATTGCGACAACTTCAGCATGGCGACTGGGGTCATCCGTATCGCCAACCTCGTTGCGGGCGGTTGCGATGACTTCATCGTCAAGCACGATGGCGGCAGTGAATACGATATCGTGACCGGCCTCATGCAGATCGCATGCGTGATCCAAGACACCCTGCATCGCTGCCTTTTCTGCTGGCGTCACAGTGCCGGGTGCTTGATCGCTCACCTCCGCGCCTCATCCATGATGCGGCGCATTTCCGCAATTGCAGGGGCCAGACCACGGAAAATCGCCTCGCCGATCAGAAAATGCCCGATATTCAATTCCATGACCTGCGGAAGTGCCGCAACAGGGGTCACGCAATCATAGGTCAAACCGTGCCCGGCGTGGACCTCCAAACCCAGATCAGCGGCGAAGGCCGCCATATCGGTCAGTTTGCGCAGCTCTTCGTCGCGTGCATCAAAACGCCCCTCAGCGTGCGCATCACAATAGGCGCCTGTATGAAGCTCAATCACTTCGGCACCAATCCGGTGTGCGGCCTCGATCTGGCGTTGATCAGCGGCGATAAAGATAGACACCCGACACCCTGCCTCGCGCAGCGGCGCGATGTAATGGGCCAGTGAATTCTCTTCGCGCGCTACCTCCAGCCCGCCTTCCGTTGTCCGCTCTTCACGCTTTTCGGGGACAATGCAAACGGCGTGGGGTTTGTGACGCAAGGCAATCGCCTGCATTTCCGCCGTCGCCGCCATTTCGAAATTAAGCGGGCCGTTCAGTGCATCCATCAACCCTTCGATATCTGCGTCCGAGATATGCCTGCGGTCTTCGCGCAGGTGGGCGGTGATGCCATCGGCCCCCGCCTCTTCCGCCATCACGGCGGCACGCACAGGATCAGGCACAGCACCACCACGCGCGTTGCGCACGGTCGCCACATGGTCGATGTTCACGCCAAGGCGTAGTTTCTTGGTCATTTTCGCCGTTCCTTTGTGATCCGCAGCCTAGTTGCTGGTGTTGTCGTTAGGTGATGTCTTTTTCTTCAACTGGTCAAGCTTTGCCAGCAACGCCTTTTTCCGGCGTGTCTGGTACGCGCTGATCACGGGCACCGACAGATAATAGGCAATGGTAGCCGTTATCAGACCAGGAACGATGCCGCCAACAAGATAGGGAAAGAACACGTCATCATAAAACACCTGCAACCCGCGCCAGTTAATCCGGTCCGGCGTGAAGATCGCGACGATGTTGTTCCAGAGATCATAGCTGGCATCCGCAAACTTCTGTCCCAGATGGTCGTTGCGCTCGGGTGGCAGGCCCAGCATCCAGGATCCCAGGCTGATCGACACCAAACCGATCGGAGGGAAGGTGAGCGGATTGCCAAAAAAAGTCGCCATCAGCGCCGCAAGGATGTTGCCACGCATAAGTCGGGCGATAATCGCGGCAAAGACGAAGTGCAGACCGAAAAGTGGTGTGAAACAGATAAAGACGCCCGCCCAAATCCCACGGCTGATCTTTTGGGGCGTATCAGGCAAGCGGCGTACACGGTGCTTGACGTATTCAAAGGCACGGGTCCAGCCGCCTCGGGGATAGAAGAAATCCAGCACGATCTGCCAGATCGCGCGTCTATCCCTGCGTTTGAAAACCAATACTCGTCATCCTTCTCTGCGGGGTGTTCCCGCGCCCGGTGTTGCAAGCCCGGGATCTTTGTACCGTGAAATCGTCGATACGTTGCTTTCTGCCTCAAGCGCGGTCTGGACACGGTGCAGATGCTCTGCATCGCGCAAATCCACGTCGATCAGTAACCTGAAGTAATCCGGTTTCCGATCAATGAACTTGAGGTCAGAGATATTGGCGTTCTGTTCGCCGATCAATGTGCAAATACGTCCCAGTACACCAGAATCATTGGCAATGGTTGCATCAAAGGTAACGGTATTCACAGCGCTGTGGGTGCCTTCCTGCCAATGCAGGTCAATCCAGCGTTCCGGCTGATCTTCATAGTCGGCCAGTGCTGCACAGTCGATGGCATGAACGACCACCCCGTGACCCCGAAATGTGATGCCCAATATCCGCTCGCCCGGCACAGGCTGACAGCAGGCCCCGCGTTGCTGGATCTGATCCGGCGCCAGTCCGACTACGGCGCGACCTTGGTCAATTTCATCGCCCTGCGTATGTTCCAACTCGGGATAGATCGCAGTGACCACTTTGCGGCCGGTGATCTCGGCACTGCCAAGTCGGGCCAGCAATTCCTCCACCCCATCAATCGCCAGCGCCTTGGCGGCCGTTCGCAGCGCCTTTTCAGTGCTTTTCTTGCCGACGTTCTCGAACGCCACGCGCGCCAATTCGCGCCCCAGCCGCACAAAGCGTTCGCGGTCCTCTTCGCGCAGCGACCGGCGGATCGCGGTTTTTGCCCGGCCCGTAACCGCGATATCAATCCAGGTGGCTTGCGGGGTCTGCCCTTCGGCGGTGATCACCTCAACCGATTGGCCGTTCTTCAGGCGTGTCCACAACGGAACCCGCAGGCCATCAACCTTGGCGCCGACACAGGCCGAACCGATCCGCGTATGGATGGCGTATGCAAAATCAATGGGTGTCGCGCCACGTGGCAGTTTGATAACATCGCCCTTGGGCGTGAAGCAGAAGACCTGGTCCTGATACATCTCAAGCTTGACCGCTTCCAGGAATTCATCGTGGTCCTGATCTTCGTCCAACCGTTCTGTCAGGGAAGCAATCCACTTCACCGGATCAACGGCAAAGCGGTTCTCCACGCGCTCGCCGTTCTTGTAGGACCAGTGGGCGG
>CBDTVH010000258.1:0-4294 GCA_965363665.1 uncultured Yoonia sp.
ACTTTGACAGCATCTATGCGATGAACCGGATTATTGCCGCCGTTCAGGCCAAATCATCCAACTACAAGGTGCGTCTGGCGGGTTGCGTTGCCAACCGCAGCAAGGACACAGACGAGGTTGATCGCTACTGCGAAACCGTCGGTTTCAACCGCATCGCGCATATGCCTGATCTTGATGCCATCCGTCGCAGTCGTTTGAAGAAAAAGACGTTGTTCGAAATGCCTGATGATGAAGAAGTCGTGCAGGTTCGCAAGGAATACATGCGTCTGGCTGAAACGCTTTGGAATGGGACTGAGCCATTGGCCCCCGCATCCCTGCCTGACCGCGAAATCTTTGAACTGCTTGGGTTTGATTGATGACCGACTACGCCGCCACACGTGACCGGGTCGAAGTCTATTTCGACCGCACCGCGACCAAGGTTTGGGAGCGTCTGACATCAGACGCGCCCGTCTCCGGTGTGCGGGCCACGGTGCGTGCGGGGCGTGATCGGATGCGTGCGTTGATGCTGGCACAACTGCCCAAAGACCTGCGCGGGGCGCGGGTTTTGGATGCGGGTTGTGGCACGGGTACGATGGCCGTGGAACTGGCCCAGCGCGGGGCTGATGTGGTTGCTGTCGATATCTCGCCTGCTTTGGTGGGGATTGCGGAACAGCGGATGCCCAATGAGCTGGCAGGGCATATCACATGGGTTGCTGGCGATATGCTAGAGGCCACGAACGGTGTTTTTGATCATGCGCTCGCGATGGATTCGATGATTTACTACAGCGCCCCGGATATTGCGGCGCTGCTTGGCAAGGCCAGATCGCGCATTCACGGTAAGTTCGTCTTTACCCTGCCACCGCGCACGCCTGCGTTGATGGCGATGTGGCGCGTGGGCAAGCTGTTCCCCCGCGCCGACCGCAGCCCGACGATGATCCCGCAGACTACTGCGGGTGTCGCGAATGCGTTGCGTGATGCGGGTGTTAAGGGGCGGTTGGTTGAGGTCGAGCGGGTGAAATCCGGTTTCTACATCTCGAACGCACTGGTTTTTGAAGGGAAGGTGGCATGATCTTCAAAGCCTCATCCCTCAAGAAAATCTCGGTTGATCTGTTGCCGTTCAGCGATGCGGTGAGTGATGATCTGCCACTCGGCCAATTGCTTCGCCTATCGCTGTTCCAGGTATCGGTTGGCATGGCGGCCGTGATGTTGCTGGGCACGCTGAACCGCGTCATGATTGTCGAGCTGAACATCGGCGCGATGCTGGTGGCGGCGATGATTGCTTTGCCGGTTTTGGTCGCACCTTTGCGGGCTTTGGTAGGTTACAAATCCGATAACTACAAATCCGCGATTGGGTGGAAACGTATTCCCTACCTCTGGCTTGGCACGATGTGGCAATTCGGCGGTCTGGCGATCATGCCGATGGCGCTGTTGGTGCTTTCAGGCGACCGGACGTTGGATTGGCCCATTGCAGGGTATGTCGGGGCCGCGCTGGCGTTTTTGATGACCGGTTTCGGGATGCATATGACACAGACTGCGGGTCTGGCTCTGGCGGCAGATCGCGCAACCGAGGAGACGCGACCGAAGGTCGTCGCCCTGCTTTATGTGATGAACCTTGTCGGCATGGCCTTTGCGGCGATCATCATCGGCGCTTTGCTGCGTGACTACTCTGCCCTGCGGTTGGTGCAGGTCGTGCAGGGTACGGCTGTCGTGACGTTGCTTTTGAACCTGATTGCCCTGTGGAAGCAGGAAAAGGTCAAGCCGATGACCAAGGCGCAGCGCGCCGAAGCATCGCCGACGTTCCGCGACGCGTGGAATGATCTGGCTGCTGGCGGTGATGCGGGGCGTCTGTTGGCGGTCGTGTTTATCGGAACGATGGCGTTCAACATGCAGGATGTTTTGTTAGAGCCTTATGGCGGTGAAATTCTCGGTCTGTCCGTTTCCGCTACGACATTGCTGACGGCGATGTGGGCCGGTGGCGCGCTGATCGCTTTTGGGTTCGCAGCACGCTGGTTGGCTAAAGGCATGGACCCGTATCGCATGTGCGCGCGCGGAATCCTTGCAGGTATTCTTGCCTTCTGCGCAGTGATCTTTTCGGCGCCCATCGGGTCGCCTGCTTTGTTCTATCTCGGTGCAGCTTTGATCGGTTTCGGGGGCGGCCTCTTTGGCGTCTCGACCCTGACTGCCGCCATGACGATGCCCACGCTTGGCAATGCCGGGCGGGGTTTGGCCCTTGGTGCCTGGGGGGCTGCGCAAGCCACCGGTGCCGGGCTGTCCATCTTTATCGGGGGCACCGTGCGTGACCTCGTGAACCATGCCGCTGGGAACGGCACCTTGGGAGAGGCGCTCGCCACGCCTGCCACTGGCTATTCGGTCGTTTATCACACCGAAATTGGCCTTCTATTCCTCACCCTCATTGTGCTGGGGCCGCTTGTGCGGCTGCGGCCAATCAACACCGGGGGGTCTGCCAAGCTGGGATTGGCAGATTTCCCGACCTAACCACCGAAAGGATACCGAAATGGTTGGTGTAGAATTTTTTGGAGACTTCGATCTGGCGAGCGCAGCAATTTGGCTCTTCTGGATCTTCTTTGCGGGGCTTGTCTATTACCTGCAAACCGAAAACATGCGCGAAGGCTATCCTTTGCGCGATGATGATGACGGCGTTCCGGCCAATGAGAGCCTGTTTCCTTTGCCGAAGGAAAAGACATTCAAGCTGCGTGACGGGCGTGGTGAACTGACAGTGCCTTCGCGTGAATACGAAGACGCCAAGATGCGCAAAGATCTGGCCTTGGCGCAATCATCGGCGGCCTCTGGTTCGCCTTGGATTCCAACCGGTGATCCGATGGTTGACGGTGTCGGTCCTGCTTCATGGGCGCCGCGCCGCGATGAGCCTGAGCTGGACGCGCATGGGCATGTGAAAATCCGCCCGATGTCGCTGCTGGAGGATTTCAAGATTTCCGCCGGTCGTGATCCGCGCGGCAAGCCGGTAGTGGGCCGCGATGGCGAAGTCGTGGGTCGCGTTACCGATATGTGGGTGGACGTACCCGAGCAGTTGGTGCGCTTTCTGACGGTCGATCTGAACCCGGAAGGTACCGGCAAGACACGGCTGATTCCCATGAACATGGCCAAGATCGGGACCGACCGCGTTGTCGTGCGCTCCCTGATGGAAAGCAACTGGGACAACGTGCCTGCAACGCGCAGCATGGAGCAGGTCACCCTGCTCGAAGAAGACAAGATCATGGCGTATTACGCCGGCGGTACGATGTACGCCTCCTGATCTGTCAGATGAAACGAAAACAGTGATCCCGGTTCGCCACCGGGGCCACCACGATCAGCATAGGGAACATGCCATGAGCCACGATGACTTTAACTTTGAACCTGTCAGGGGACTGCCAGAGCAGTTGCCCGAAGGGGAACATATCTTGTGGCAGGGCGCCCCCGATCCGCGGTGTCTGGCGCGCGACGCTTTGGCCGTGCGTTGGATCATGGGGTACTTCGTTTTGCTGGCGTTCTGGCGGGTTGGTGTTTCCTCCGCTGATGCACCTTTTGGCATTGCATTGATGCATGGCGTGCCGTTCATCCTGTCGGGCATCGTGGCTTGCGGGATACTTTATGCCATCGCTTATGTGCAGGCGCGATCCACCGTCTACACGCTGACAAACAAGCGGGTCGCGATGCGGATCGGGGCGGCGCTGACCATGACGCTGAACCTGCCATATACCTGGATCGGGACCGCCAAACTGGATCTCAAACCATCGGGCCACGGCACTTTGGCGTTTGAACTGATCGGCGAAACCCGGATTTCCTACCTGATGTCCTGGCCGCATGTCCGGCCGTGGCGCATGGCGCGGACCCAGCCCGCGCTGCGTTGCATCCCGGACGCCGAAAAAGTCGCCCGTATCTTTGCCGAAGCCGCAGAGACACGGATTTCCGAACCACGTGTGGAACGTGTTGATCAACAAAACGGCAATGCCGTTGCAGCGGAGTAGGGCCCATGTCTCAGCTTGAACAACAGATGCGTCACCGGGACAAGGAAATGGTCCCACGGTTCTTGGTGCAGGCGATGTTTGCCCTGATGGCCGCCAGTCTTGCCATTGTCGCCTACGCCCAATGGTTCGATGTGCCCAACAAAGGCGTGCTGGTCGAAGCGCCCATCGTGCAGTCGCTTGATATCGTGATGATCGGTGACCGGACGGGTATTTACACGGTCACGACTTTGGATGGCACGCAGATCGCGTCATCTGCGGATCACAAGGCCGGGTTCTTGGGCGTCATGGGCCGGGTCATCGACCGTGAACGCCATGTACATGACCTGCCG
>CBDTVH010000259.1:0-4272 GCA_965363665.1 uncultured Yoonia sp.
CGTCGACGCAAGGGCACATCACCATTGCCGTCGGATAGATATCATTGATCCAGCAGGCATCATGCCCAGCGCCCGACACGATATCCATGTGGCTGTACCCCAGCCGCTCGGCCGCATCGCGTACGGCCTTCACGCAGCCCTCATCAAAGGCAGGCGGGTCGAACTGGCCCACGATCTCGCAGGAAAATTCGACACCGATCTCTTCGCACAATTTGGGCGCGCGTTCGTTGAATTCCGTCACCATCGCGTTGAGTTTATCGAGCAGATGCGTCCGCATATCGACGGTAAAGACCACCTTGCCAGGGATGATGTTGCGGCTGTTTGGGTAGACGTCAATGTGCCCGATCGCGCCCACCGCATTGGGCTGGTTCTTCATCGCGATCTCATGCACCAGCTCCGTGACCAGCGCCAAGCCACGGCCCGCGTTCTTGCGCATATGCATCGGGGTCGATCCTGTATGGCTTTCCTTGCCGGTCACCGTACATTCGATCCACCGCAGGCCCTGCCCATGGGTGACAACGCCGATATCCTTGCCTTCGGCTTCCAGTATCGGCCCCTGCTCAATGTGCAATTCAAAGAAGGCGTGCATCTTGCGGTCGCCGACCTTTTCCGCGCCTTTCCAGCCGATCCGCTCCAACTCATCACCAAAGCGTTTACCATCCGCATCCACCCGACCATTCGCCCATTCCAGCGTGTGCTTGCCAGCAAAAACACCGGACGCGAGCATGGCAGGCGCATAGCGCGTCCCTTCTTCGTTGGTCCAGTTCGTCACAACAATCGGATGTTTGGTTTTGATATCAAGGTCGTTCAGCGTGCGGATAATCTCAAGCCCGCCAAGCACACCCAAAACACCATCATATTTGCCGCCCGTGGGCTGCGTATCTAAATGCGATCCCACGTAAACCGGCAATGCATCCGGGTCCGTGCCTTCGCGCCGCGCGAACATGTTGCCGATCTCATCGACACCCATCGTGCAGCCCGCCGCCTCACACCATTTCTGGAACAGGTGTCGGCCTTCGCTGTCTTCATCGGTCAAGGTCTGGCGGTTGTTTCCACCTGCAACACCGGGGCCGATCTTGGCCATTTCCATCAGGCTGTCCCACAGCCGTTCACCGTTGATACGCAGGTTCTCTCCGGGGGCTGGCATGGGGGCTCCTTTTCTTGCATTTGACCAAGTGGTCAAAACAACGCTAACAGAGGGAAAGCACCAGTCAAGTTCTCCGCACGGATAACAGGCAGATGCGGACAAAGCTGGCAGCAATGGGCACGCCTGACCAATTTCCGCCCGTATTTTGAGCAAAGGAACGGTATGACCAAACCGCCCACCCGTATCCAGAAACGCAATCGCGCTGCGATCCTGTCCGCAGGTCTGGATGTGTTCTCACAATTCGGGTTTCGCGGGACGACTTTGGATCAGATTGCCGATGCCGCGGGCCTGTCAAAACCAAATCTGCTGTATTATTTTGCCTCGAAAGAAGCGATCCACTCCGCCCTTTTGGAACGATTGCTGGATACATGGCTTGACCCGCTCAAGGCGCTTGATCCGGGCGGCGACCCCAACAAGGAAATCATCGCCTACGCCCAGCGTAAACTGGCGATGAGCCGTGATTTCCCCCGCGAAAGCCGTCTTTTTGCCAATGAAATTCTGCAGGGCGCGCCGCATATTGATGCAATCCTGCACACTGACCTCAAGGTTCTTGTCGATGAAAAGGCACAGATCATTCAAGCTTGGTCAGAAGCGGGCAAGATTGCCAGCATCGACCCCTATCATCTGATCTTTTCGATCTGGGCGCTGACACAACACTATGCCGATTTCGATGTTCAGGTTCGTGCGGTTCTGCCAAAAGGCGATGCCTATTCCGGGGCTGAGGCATTCCTTGTTCACATGCTGGAACGAACACTGGCCGTGCCACCGCAGCCTTCCTCCTGAAGGGAACGATATCGCGCCCCCTTCGTTGGTTCAGTGAAACCATATGGAGCGCCAGAATGACCTTTTCACTGACACTGCAAGACATCAAACCTGTCACCCATGACACCTATCAACTGACTTTCGATCGGCCTGACGGGTACGATTTCGAGGTGGGTCAGGCCACGCATTTTGCACTGGATCAGCCGGGCTGGAAGGACGAAGACCGTCCATTCACCATGACGTCCCTTCCGCAAGACAAAGACCGATTGGAGTTTGTGATCAAGTCCTACCCCAGTCATGACGGTGTAACAGAGCGTATCCCCGCGTTGAAACCGGGCGCAAAGGTGATTGCCGAAGCCCCTGCCGGTGCGATCACCGATCACGGACCGGGCACCTTTATTGCGGGCGGCGCCGGCGTCACACCCTTTATCGCGATCCTGCGCAGTCATGCCCAAAAAGGTGCGATGGATTGCCATCTGATCTTTGCCAACAAAACTGACAAAGACATCATTTTGCAAAATGAATTCGACGCGATGGAGGGATTGAAGACCTCTTATCTGATCTCGGATCAGGACGACACGGACCATATCTCCGGCAAACCTGACAAAGAAATGCTGTCGCGGCTGATCACTGATTTTGCACAGACCTTCTATGTCTGCGGGCCGCAAGAGATGGTGAATGCGGTGCGGGACGCTCTGAAGGAATTGGGTGCATCCGACGACAAGATTATCACCGAAGAAGGCTGGTAAACAAGAAAGGGCGCCTTCCGATTGATGGCGCCCTTCCCTATGGGATTTAGTGTTCGCGCAACGCAGCGATCAGTTCGCTTTTCTTCATGTCGGCGCGCCCTTCAATGTCCAATTCTTGCGCCCGCTCATACAGCGCGTCGCGCGTCCATTCTTCGTAGGGTGGCTGCTTGCCCCCTTTCTCCGACGGTGACTGATCGTCGCTGGCTTTGGCATTGGCGATCCGCGCCGCCTTTTCCTTTGAGGCGCCATCCTCGCGCAGCGCCTCATATGTTTCGTCGTCTTTGATGGAGGGTCCGTGGTCTTTCGTCATATCGTGTCTCCTTTACAGATTTAACACGAGATGGTGGCCTGCGGTTCCCTATTCCGCCGCCACAGCCCCCGGATTGTTGGGGTGCGTCGTCCAGTTCGCGTATTCCTTTTCGACCACTTTACCGGTGCGCGGATCAACCTGACCGGGTTCCATGGCTTCCATCGTGATACAGTTTTCAACAGGACATACATCGACGCAAAGGTTGCAGGCGACGCATTCCTCATCAATCACCGTAAATGTCCGATCCGCTGACATCGCAATCGCCTGGTGGCTGGTGTCTTCGCAGGCAGCATAGCAGCGTCCGCATTTGATGCAGTCATCCTGACTGATCCTGGCCTTCGCCACGTAGTTGAGGTTCAGGTACTGCCAATCGGTCACGTTGGGGACGGCACGGCCAACGACCTCTTCCACGGATGTGTAGCCTTTTTCATCCATCCATTGCGACAGACCGCTGATCATCTCTTGCACGACCTTGAAGCCATAGGTCATCGCGGCCGTGCAAACCTGCACGTTGCCACAACCAAGACTGATGAATTCCGCCGCATCGCGCCATGTCGTAATCCCGCCAATCCCGCTGATCGGCAGGCCGTGCGTTTCGGGGTTGCGCGCAATCTCTGACACCATCGACATGGCAATGGGTTTGACCGCCGGGCCACAATAGCCGCCATGTGATCCTTTGCCGTCAATCGACGGTTCGGGCGACATGGTGTCGAGGTTCACCGAGGTGATCGAATTGATGGTGTTGATCAGGCTCACCGCATCAGCCCCGCCGCGCATCGCTGCTGCTGCCGGTTTGCGCACGTCGGTGATGTTGGGCGTCAGTTTCACGATCACCGGCTTGTCGTAATACTGCTTGCACCAGCGCGTCACCATTTCGATGTATTCGGGTACTTGCCCGACTGCTGCACCCATCCCGCGTTCCGACATCCCGTGCGGGCAGCCAAAGTTGAGTTCGATCCCGTCTGCGCCAGTGGCTGCGACGCGGGGGAGGATGTCTTTCCAGGCCTGTTCTTCACAAGGCACCATGATGCTGACGATCATTGCGCGATCGGGATAGTCGGCCTTTACGCGGGTGATTTCTTCAAGGTTCACCTCCAGGGGGCGGTCGGTGATCAATTCGATATTGTTGAGCCCCAGCAAACGGCGGTCCGCCCCGTAGATCGCGCCATAGCGCGGGCCGTTCACGTTCACCACCGGCGGGCCTTCGGACCCTAGCGTTTTCCAGACGACACCGCCCCAGCCTGCCTCGAACGCGCGGCGGACGTTGTATTCCTTGTCCGTGGGCGGGGCAGAGGCCAGCCAGA
>CBDTVH010000260.1:0-4263 GCA_965363665.1 uncultured Yoonia sp.
TGGTGCCCAGGAGAGGACTCGAACCTCCACGTCCATACAGACACCAGCACCTGAAGCTGGCGCGTCTACCAATTCCGCCACCTGGGCAGGTCACGTGAGGCCGGGATTTACGCGCGGTTGCGGGGCCTGTCAACGCGATTCGAGGACAAAAAGCCCTGCCCTTGTTTGAATCCTCTGGATTGCGCCTTGTCTTCGTGGTCGGGCGGGGGGTAAACCCGACCCAGCTAGTTATCTAAAGGCCTGCGCGATGTCACAGCTTGTCACCATCTTCGGCGGTTCCGGTTTCGTCGGTCGCTACATTGCCCGCCGTATGGCGAAAGAGGGCTGGCGCGTGCGCGTCGCGGTCCGCAACGTCAACGAAGCGATGTTCGTGCGGCCCTACGGCGTCGTCGGTCAGGTTGAGCCGGTCTTTTGCAACATCCGTGATGATGCCAGCGTTGACGCGGTCATGGATGGCGTGGATGCCGTTGTGAATTGCGTCGGCGTGTTGGACGAGGTTGGCAAGAACACCTTTTCTGCCGTGCAAACCGAAGGTGCGGAACGCATCGCCCGTATTGCTGCCGCGCGTGGTGTGAAGCGGATGGTTCATATCTCGGCCATTGGTGCGAGCGCTGAGTCAAACAGTGAATATGCCAAGACAAAGGCGGCTGGCGAGGCTGGTGTCCTGGAACATATGCCCAACGCCATGATCCTGCGCCCGTCGATTGTTTTTGGCCCCGAGGACCAGTTTTTCAACCGCTTCGCGGGCATGTCCCGGCTTGGCCCTGTTCTGCCGGTCATCGGTGCCGATACTCGCTTTCAGCCGGTCTACGTCGATGATGTCGCGGCTGCCGCTGTCAAAGGTGTGCTGGGCCAAGCAGAGGGCGGCATCTACGAATTGGGCGGGCCAGACGTCCATACTTTCCGCGAATTGATGCAGTTGATGCTGGGTATCATCCGCCGCCGTCGTTTGATTATCAATACGCCGTTCTGGATGGCGCGGTTGATGGCGTTCGGGTTTGGCGTGGTGCGGATGCTGACCCTTGGGTTGGTCAAGGGGCCCGTGACCAGGGATCAGGTCATCAATCTGGCTGTTGATAATGTCGTTTCCGAAGGCGCCCGCGGTTTTGATGCGCTGGGCATGCGCCCGACCGCGATGGAGGCCGTGTTGCCTGATTACCTGTGGCGTTTCCGGCCGTCAGGTCAGTATGATGCGATCAAGGAATCCGCCAAGAACCTGAAAACCTAGGTATAGGCGATCCACAACAGGAATAGCCCTACGGCGATCCGGTAGATCACATATGGCGTAAAACTGACGGATTGCAGCAGGCGCATCATCAGCGTCAACGCCAGCAAAGCCGCTGCGCATGACATTGCCACCACAATGGCGATATCGCGCATTGCACCGGTGTCACCCGCGTTCACGACGTCAACGCCAAGCAACACTGCCGATGCGATGATCGTGGGGATTGACATCAGCATGGACAGCTTTGCCGCGTCTGTGCGCGTGTAACCCAGCATCCGCCCTGCCGTGATGGTGATACCGGACCGCGATGTGCCGGGGATCAGCGCGAGCGCTTGCCACATTCCCATCTTTGCGGCGTCTTTCAGGGTCCACCCAGTAGCGGTTTTTTCAGTCGGGCCGTTCTGGTCGGCCCAATAGAGGACGATGCCAAAGATGATCATCGCCCAGCCGATCACCGCGATCCCGCGCATGGCGTCCGAGAGCCCGGTGACTTTCAGGATCACGCCAACCACCATAACCGGAACGGTCGCGATGATAAGGCACAGTGCAAGGAACGCCCCCTGCGTGTCGATCTTGCCGCGCATCAGGCGAAGTGATCCGAGAAGCGCCAGTTTTACGTCCGGCCAGAAATACAACACCACTGCGGCCAGCGTCCCGACATGGGCGGCCACGTCGATGACCTGGCCCTGATCGTCCATCCCTGTCAGTGAGGGCAAAAGGATCAGATGTCCTGACGACGATACCGGCAGGAATTCGGTGATCCCCTGGATCAGTGCGATAAGAAGCAGATTGAATGTCGTCATTGATCCGGTCTTTGATTCGTCGCGCTCAACCTAACCTCCCTGAATCTTGGGGAAAGAGGGGATATAGGTAACATATCGGACCTAATTATTGATAATTTTGGGTATAGTTTGCTGCCACACCCCAATTTTTCTTTCATATAGGTCAGCAGTACTGCCTTTTCATTTCGTAAATACCATTTTAAAAGGCATTTCGCTCTGGGATATGGGAGGGTGGCTTATGGCTGGCCAGAAAATGTTGACGTTTACGAAAGTGGGTCGGGAAATGCCCGAGAAACGTCCGCCTGACTTACGCAAGGAAGACTTCAGCGAGATTTACGCAGAGTACGCACGCGACAAGGCCGCCGAGCAGGCAAGCCGTTGTAGCCAGTGTGGTGTGCCTTATTGTCAGACCCATTGCCCCTTGCACAACAACATCCCCGATTGGCTGCGCCTGACCGCTGAAGGCCGGTTGGAAGAAGCCTATGAGATTAGCCAGGCGACCAATACGTTCCCTGAAATCTGTGGCCGTATCTGCCCGCAGGACCGCCTGTGCGAGGGCAACTGCGTCATCGAACAGTCCGGCCACGGTACTGTCACCATCGGGTCGGTCGAAAAGTACATCACGGATACCGCGTTCGAGGAAGGCTGGGTCAAACCGATCCGCCCCCATGCGGAGCGCAGCGAAAGTGTCGGTATTATCGGTGCTGGCCCCGGCGGTCTTGCCGCCGCCGACATGCTGCGCCGTCAGGGCGTACAGGTCACTGTCTATGACCGCTATGATCGCGGCGGCGGTTTGATGACCTATGGCATTCCCGGTTTCAAGCTTGAGAAAGATATCGTCATGCAGCGCATGGCGCAGCTGGAAGATGGCGGCGTGCAGTTTGTCTTGAACTGCAATGTGGGCGAGGACCTGTCTTTCGATGCGATCCGTGGCAAGCATGACGCCGTGCTGATTGCGACGGGCGTCTATAAAACAAGGGATTTGCCTGACTCCGGTGCGGACGGGATCGTTGACGCGATTGACTTCCTGACCGCCAGCAACCGCAAAAGCTTTGGCGATGATGTGCCGGAGTTTGACAGCGGCGAATTGAACGCCGAGGGCAAGCGCGTTGTGGTCATCGGTGGTGGTGATACCGCGATGGACTGTGTGCGCACGGCCATCCGTCAGGACGCTGTCAGCGTGAAATGCCTCTACCGCCGCGACCGCGCGAATATGCCCGGATCGCAGCGCGAAGTGCAGAATGCGGAAGAAGAGGGCGTTGAATTCGTCTGGCTTTCTGCACCAAACGGGTTCGAGGGTGATCCGGTCACAGGGGTGAAGGTGCAAAAGATGCGCCTTGGCGCGCCCGATGCGACGGGCCGTCAGGCGCCAGAGCTGATTGAAGGCGCCGACTATGTCGAGGACGCGGATATCGTGATCAAGGCGCTGGGCTTTGAGCCTGAGGATCTGCCAAAGCTGTGGGGCGTCGATGGGTTGGAAGTGACCCGTTGGGGGACCGTGAAGGCGGACTTCAACACCGGGGCGACCAGCCTTGAGGGGGTCTATGCCGCGGGCGACATCGTGCGCGGTGCTTCGCTTGTTGTCTGGGCAATCCGCGACGGGCGTGACGCGGCCACGGCAATGCTGGAATACTTGGGGCAAGCGGTCAACGTCGCCGCTGAATGATGTCAAAAGCGCCGTATGGATTGCGTACATACCCTGTACAGAAGCTGTACGTACACATGCCATACAGGCGCACTAAGTTAGGTCAGGCATGCTGACCCGGAAGGTAAAGAAATGATGAAGCCTTGGATGATCCTGATTGCTTTGGTTGCAGCCACGCCAGCTGCGGCCCAACAAAGCATTACGGCCCCCGAAGGATGCGAAGCCGTTCTGACGATCCAGAACAAGGGTTGCGTCATGACGAATGTCTGGCAGTGCGAAGCGGATGATCCCGGTGATCAATGGATTGCCTTGCTGACCCAGGCGGGCGTGTTCAGTGTGCAAAAGGTGGATGCGGAATTTCAGTGGATCGAAGCCTACAAGATCAACGGCAATGAGCGCCTGATCACACCCGTCGAGGACCCCGCCTCTTTGACGGAGCTATTTGAAAACCAGATTGATACCTGGGATTTCACACTGGAAACCGACGACGGGACCGAGCGGAATGTTGGCTATGACCTTCTGACGGGCGAAACCACCGAAATTGACGGCGAGGTTCTGCTGAACACAGAGTATCAGGGACGCACCATTGATCAGGACGGCAACGAAATCGA
>CBDTVH010000261.1:0-4262 GCA_965363665.1 uncultured Yoonia sp.
GGCGGGCGGCACGGCACGCGCGTCGATATGATCAAGGCGCTTGAGGCGTAACAGCCGGGACGGCATGATTTCGCCGGTCGTTCAAAACGCGCCGGGCCGAAGTGAACCAATCCAAGATGTGCCGCGTATGAAAGGGTAACCTGCTGACAACGGAGGGCCCTATGAAGTACGCGATCCTGTCTTTGATCTTTGCGACCGCCGCCGCACCCGCGGTGGCCGACAGCTATGTTCCGGTAAAGGATCAGGCGACGTTCCTGTCCCTTGTCCAGGGCAAGGAACTGCGCAATTTCTTTTACGGTGTCCGCCTTGAGGTCTTGCCAAACGGTGACATCGACGGATCTGCCATCGGTTGGGAAATCGACGGCAACTGGACATGGCAAAACGGCTATTTCTGTCGCGAACTGAGCTGGGGTGGCGATCCGATCCCCTACAACTGCCAACTTGTCGAAGCGCGCGGTAATGACCGGTTGCGGTTCACCGTCGATCAGGGGGCTGGCGATTCCGCATCGTTCCGGCTGCAATGACCGCTTACAGCGTCGGCGCGCCATAGCGCAGGATCACCGGGACGATCAGCTCTTCTTCGTCCACCAGATGACGGTTAAGCAGGCGTTCGAGGTGTGCCAGCTCATCACGGAATAGCCCGGCTGCCGTTTGCAGCTTATCGCGATTATCCGCCACGCCGATCACGTCATTCGCGCGTGCGACGAACCCTGCCAGAAAGACATCAAGATCGTGATGGTCCTGATCAAGGATGGCAAAACCCTTTTCGATCCGGGCATCTTGCGTCACCAGTTTGGGAAAGTAGTGGGTGTCTTCAATCGTGTGATGCTCGTGCAGGCCATTGACGAACATACCGCCGTAGCGTGACGTCATGGTAATATAGCGCTGCGTGTCCATGTTGCGGTCCAGCAGTGCCTCGGTGCCTTGCCGCAGTTCTGACATCAGTTTGCGAAACATCATGTGTCGGTCCAGCCAAAAGCGGATCAACCCGTCAAAGCCGGGGTCGGCCTCCCAGCCTTCGCGGGGGTATTCCGCCAACAGGACGCGCAGGGCGTCTGGCAAACGGTCACGGTTGGTTAAGGCCAGGTTGTCCATTGAATACTCACTGCAAATGGGTCGCATTGATCCATCATCATATGTCGGCGGTACATGCAAACCCTGGTCTGACCAAGCGCGAATCGTATCCCGTGGCCTTGCGCCGATGCCTCATTTAGTTTCACGAGATTGCAAAAATTGCGCCATATCTTGTGCATTTGAGCGAGTTTGGGAATTAGAACGAAGTGTCGCGGGGTCAACCGGCAATTACCCTTGCCATTTTACATTTCGCGTCAAAAGATAGCTGCACCAGCGCCAAATGCGCTTATCAGCCAAGGATTGTATCGCGAATAGATACAACAAAAGGGAGATATCTCATGACACTCAGAACCCGACTGCTCGCCACGACCTCTGCCGTATTGATCGCCACCACCGGTGCGCTTTACGCCGATGGCCATGCGACCCACCCCGAAACCGGCGAAACACTCGCCACGGACCAGACATTTACCTACCGCGATCTTGACGAAAGCCCGTCGATTGATCCGGGTCTGGCCGAGGACAGCGCCGGTGGTGACATCCTGCGCGACCTCTTCGAAGGTCTTTATAATCAGGACGCGGCCGGCAACCTGTCTCCGGGTGTCGCCCTCAGCCACACTGTCAGCGATGACAATCTGACCTATACTTTCACGCTGCGCGATAACGCCAAATGGTCAAACGGCGACCCTGTAACGGCCGGTGATTTTGAATATGCCTGGAAGCGCGCCGCCTCGCCCGAGACGGCGTCGCCCTATTCATGGTTCATCGAGATCATGGCGCTGGAAAACGCATCCGAAGTGATCGCTGGCGAAGTCGATCCGTCCGAACTGGGCGTCACCGCCATCGACGACACCACGCTTGAGGTGCGGTTGACCCAGCCGCTGCCTTACTTCCCGTTGATGCTGACCCATTTCACGACTTTCCCTGTGCATCAGGCCACGGTCGAGGAATTCGGTTCTGACTGGACCAAGCCGGGCAACATGGTGTCCAATGGCGCCTACGTCCTGACCGAGCACGTGCCACAGGAACGCCTCGTGCGCGAGCGGAACGAGATGTATTGGGACAACGACAACACCATCATCGAAAAAGTCACGTCGCTGGTGATCAACGACGAAAACGTCGCTTTGACCCGCTATCTGGCCGGCGAGCTGGACCGCACACACGTGCCTGCCGGGCAATTCCCGCGTCTGTCCGCGGAATACCCTGACCAAGCCGTGTCGGTGCCAGAGGCCTGTTCCTACTACTATATGTTCAACCTGCGTGACGGCGCACCGGAAGAGTTGCAGGACCCCAATGTCCGCAAGGCGCTGAGCCTTGCCATCGACCGCGATATCATCGTCGAAAACGTTCTGGCCGGTGGTCAAAAACCTGCCTACACCTTCACACACTGGGCCACGGCTGGCTTTGAAACGCCGGATATTCCAATGGCCTCCATGACGCAGGCCGAGCGCAACGCGATGGCGCAGGAACTGCTGGCCGAAGCCGGGTACGGCTCTGACAACCCGCTGTCCATTGATCTGGTCTACAACACCTCTGACAGCCACAAGTCTGTCGCGGTTGCGATCAGCCAAGACCAGGCCGTAGTAAAAGCCGCCGGTGACGATCAGCCAGATGTGGAAACAGACGCTTGGTGTCGAAACCACTTTGGCCAATCAGGAGTGGCAGACCTTTCTGGAAGCCCGTGGAAACGGTGACTTTGACGTGGCCCGCGGTGGCTGGTGCGCTGACTATAACGAGGCATCGACGTTCCTCGATCTGATGCAGTCAGAGTCCGGCTATAACGACAGCAAATACGTGAACCCCGAAGTTGACGCATTGCTGGAAGAAGCCAAGACATCGTCCAATGCACAGGCCAACTATGACCGGGTCGAAGAGATCATCGCGCAAGATACCCCGATCATCCCGATCTATCACTACGCATCGGTCTATATGTATGACGAAAACCTCGAAGGCTGGCCTTTCGAGAACTTCCAGCAGCAATGGTACTCCAAGGATCTCTACAAGATCGCCGAGTAATCACGCCACGTGATAGACCGCGCCCCCGACCCGGGGCGCGGTTTTCCCAATCTGTCTGGACCCTGACACATGCTCAGCTTCATCTTTCGCCGCCTCGCCGTGGCTATTCCGACCCTTTTGATCCTGGTCATCCTGTCGTTCATCCTGATGTACGCAGCCCCCGGCGGCCCGTTCAATTCCGAACGCCCTTTGCCGCCCGAAGTGCTGGCGAATATCGAGGCGAAATACGGGTTGGATCAGCCGTTCTGGAAGCAGATCGTCAACTATGTGTCGGGTGTCGTGACCTCTTTCGATTTCGGGCCTTCATTTCAGTACAAGGACCGCAGCGTGAACGACGTAATCGCGCAGGGGTTTCCGGTGACGCTGACCTATGGGTTCTGGTCCTTCGTCGTCGCCGTGACTGTCGGCGTGTCCTTGGGTGTTGCGGCAGCAATCAAGCAGAACACATGGATCGACTATTTCGCGGTCGGCGTGTCCATCGGCGCGCAGGTGTTGCCGAATTTCGTGATGGCCCCGATCCTTTTGCTGGTCTTCACCCTTTGGCTGGGCTGGTTGCCCGGCGGCGGCTGGAACGGCGGGCAATGGCAGTTCCTGATCATGCCGGTCATTGCGCTGTCCACGTCCTACATGGCCTCCATCGCCCGCATCACCCGATCGTCGATGCTTGAGGTGCTGAACACCAACTTCATCCGCACAGCGCAAGCCAAGGGACTGCCGATGCGCCGTGTGATCTGGCGGCACGCGATGAAGCCGACCATTCTGCCCGTCCTGTCCTATCTGGGGCCTGCGTTCGTGGGCATGATCACCGGGTCGGTCATCATTGATGTGTTCTTTTCCACCGGTGGCATTGGTCAGTTCTTCGTAAACTCGGCGTTTAACCGCGATTATTCCGTCATAATGGGGATCACCATTTTGGTGGGCACCCTGACAATCCTGTTCAACCTTGTGGTCGATATCCTTTACGCATGGATCGACCCCAAGATCCGCTATTAAGGGGGCCTAAGCGATGTTTCCCAACAGAGCAGCCGTCGAAGGCGTTGCAGACTCCATGCAGCTGGCCGAGGTCAAGGGCCGGTCCCTCTGGGCCGATGCCCGCACAAGGTTCTTTCGCAACCGCGCTGCCGTGATTTCACTCATCATGCTGGGTTTGGTCGCGGCATTCGCCGTCTTTGGTG
>CBDTVH010000262.1:0-4261 GCA_965363665.1 uncultured Yoonia sp.
GTGCCGGGGCTGCGATGAATGAAATGGATCGCGCGGTGGTGCGCACGGCCGTAAGATTTTTCCGCCAGAATACGGTCGGGATCAGCCGTAAAGCCGCGATAGGCAAAGAACATCGCCTCGATCCCCTTGCGCAACTGCTCATCGGTCAGAAACAGCAGGCTCTGGCCCATCTGCGGCGGCATCGCGTCGTTCATGCACGTCCTCCCCTTGATCTTGAAACCCACAATACGTCAGCTTTGTTGACATTCCAAGAATCAACTCGTAAGAAAATGCAGAAACTACGCAATATTATGTCCGAAACGGACCTATCCGCGTAACAAATGCAAACGGGATGGAGGATACGATGGCCGGTGCATATGACGACAGAGACGGTAAAATCTGGATGGATGGCCAGTTGGTCGACTGGCGCGATGCAAAGGTCCACATCCTGACGCACGCCATGCACTATGCGTCTTCGGTGTTCGAGGGCGAGCGGTGCTACTCCGGCAAGATCTTCAAGTCGCGCGAACATTCCGAGCGTTTGAAAAAGTCCGGCCAACTCATCGACTTCGAAATCCCCTACTCAGTGGATGAAATCGAAGCCGCCAAGCGGGCCGCATTGGAAGCCAACGGTTTGAAAGACGCCTATGTGCGCGCCCTTGCCTGGCGCGGGTCCGGTGAAGATATGGGTGTAGCTGCTGCCCGCAACCCTGTCCATCTGGCCGTCGCCGTTTGGGAGTGGGGCAACTATTACGGCGACGCCAAGATGAAGGGTGCCAAACTCGACATCGCCAAGTGGAAGCGACCCAGCCCTGAAACCGCACCCTCGCAGGCGAAAGCCGCCGGCCTTTACATGATCGCCACGATGTCCAAACACGCGGCAGAGGCGAAGGGCTGTTCCGACGCCATGATGTTCGACTATCGCGGCTATGTGGCCGAGGCGACGGGCGCCAACATCTTCTTCGTCAAGGACGGTGAAGTGCACACCCCCAAGGCCGACGCCTTCCTCAACGGGATCACCCGCCAAACCGTCATCGGCATGTTGCGCGACAAGGGCCTGACTGTGAACGAACGTGTCATCATGCCCGAAGAACTTGAAGGATTTCAGCAGTGCTGGCTCACCGGCACCGCCGCCGAAGTCACACCCGTGGGGCAAATCGGCGACTATACCTTCGAGGTCGGCGCAATGACGCGCGAGATTGCGCAAGATTACGAAAAGCTGGTGCGCGCCTAGCGCAGCCACCAACACCGCGATTGAATGGGGCGCTTTGGCGCCCCTTTTTTATGGCTCCAATCCTCGCGCGAACTGCGTATAGAACTTTGCGCGTTGATCCCAAGCCCTCTTGCGTCGGCGGCGTTGCAGCGCAAGCGTCGCATGATTGGGATGGTTCTGGCGTTCAATCGCAACGGCACGCTTCATCATTGCGGGTGAAACAGTCTTTGGTCTGTCGAGTACATGTTTTTTCATGTCATCCTCCGATCTGTGGGACCCCACCATACCACGTCTTGCGAAGATTCGCCTCTTTTTCGATAGGTCGCTCAACCTAAACGATAGTAAAGGCATTTAGGACAGATTTACGATTTTGATGGGACTGTATCCACATCCGCATCAATAAATCGCTGAATATCACGAGCCACGCCAAAGTTAGGTCTGGATTCAAAGGGATAACCGGTCTGGTAACAGCGTAAGTAATTCAATGGTAAGCCCGGTTAACGTCAATGCAGCACCAATGGTGCAAAAATCAAAGCTTTCGGAAAGCGAAGTGCGCTTGCGCCGGTTGCTCAAATCATCCCCGCAAGACCTTTGGCTGGATACACTGCGGCGCACCCGCGAGCCACAGCATGACGGCCTTGTCTATTGGATGCTTTGCCAGACCGAATGTGATTTCGCCCTTGCGGTTCACGCATTTTACCGCAGCGATCCCGCCCGGTACCTTGATGACCCCAAACCCATCCCACAGCGGCCCGGACCGTCGGATTTGTTTGCCCTTGTGCTATTGAATTGGGACACAGGATCATACCGGACGCATCGGTTACAGGTTGAACCTGTTGACGCTGATCCACAGGCAATCGCGCGGGTCAGACAAAAACTGATGGTGCATCCCAACGGGTCCTTGCCTTTCACGATACCCCGGAAATTTCTGGAACCTGCGGGCGGTTCGGCGATCAAGGTACCGCCACATCTGTTACCGGACGAAGCGCCGCACCTGTGGTCGCTCTACGCAAAGCTGGGTCTGGATGTTGATCCGGAACCACCCGGCATTACCCGCAAGATCACGCGCGCGAAGATGTTGTTTCACCGGTTGAAACAAGGCGGTGGCGCCTAACCCCCGACGTTTCCTGTCGCCTTGCGTTGCTGGGCCCGCTGCAAGCCAAGCTTGCGTTCGCGCCAGATGATCAGCACGCCAGCCGCAATCACGATCCCCGCACCGATCAGCATGGTACCCGTCGGCACCTCATCAAAGATGAAGTAGCCGATCACAAGCGCCAGGATCATCGAGGTGTAGTCAAAGGGCGCGACAAGCGACGCATCGGCATAGCGATAGCTTGACGTCAGCAGGATTTGCCCGATCCCGCCCAGCAACCCTGCCATGATCAGCATCACGGCCATCTGCCAGGACGGCACGACCCAGCCCCACGGCAAGGTAAAAAGCGCCAGGATCGAAGAGGTGATGGTGAACCAGAATACGATCGCTGCCGTCGTTTCCGTAGCCACCAGTTTGCGTACGAACACTTGCGCCAATGCAGCCAGCACAGCGCCCATCAGAACGACCACCGCGCCCAGTGTCTCGGACGTATTCAACGTCGCCCCGACCGACAGGCGCGGCGAAAGCACGATCAGCACCCCGACCATACCCATTGCCACAGCCGAAAGACGAAAGGCGCGGACGTCCTCATTCAGGAACATCGCGGCAAAGACCACCACCAGAAGGGGGGCGGCGTAACCAATTGCCGTAACCTCGGGCAACGGCAGCAGGCCGAGCCCGGTAAACCCCAGCCCCATCGCCGATGTCCCCACCAGCCCGCGCCAGAAATGCCCCAGCGGGTTCTTGGTTTTCCAGCCATCCCGCAACTCGTGCCGGATCGCGAGCCAGCCCAGAATGATCGGCAATGCAAAGAACGACCGAAAGAACACAGCTTGTCCCGGCGGCACGTCTGCTGACGCGGCTTTGACCAGACTGGCCATCCCCATGAACATGCAGACCGACATGATTTTGAAAACGATACCCCGAAGCGGCTGCATTGCTGTTCCTCTCAAACGCACACTATGCCGCGAGGTGACCACAATGAAGCCTTTTTCCCTTGCTAAAGCCTCACGTTAGGATATCGAAAACCATCTCAGGCTAAGAAGCAGTGTATGCAAGATAAAAATCAGACCCCCGCAAATATGACCCCCCGCGACTGGGTCCAGATTTTGGCAAAATACCGTGAACCCAGCAGCATCCGTAGCAGTTTTGAACTTGCGGTCAGTCTGATCCCCTTTGTGGTGCTTTGGGTGCTGGCCTGTTGGGTCGCCCAATACAGCTATCTGGCCGCCTTTGTGATTTCTGCGGCCAACGGTCTGTTCCTGCTGCGTCTTTTTTGCATCCAGCATGATTGCGGGCATGGGTCGTTCTACGGAAACCGCGATGTCAGTGATTGGGTTGGGCGCGCTTTGGGCGTTGTCACACTCACACCTTACGATGTCTGGCGGCGCACCCATTCGATCCACCACAGCCATGCAGGCGACCTTGATCAGCGCGGCATCGGCGATGTGATGACCCTGACTGTCGAAGAATACCACCAGCGCACGGCCTTTGGACGGTTCCTGTACCGCGCCTACCGGCATCCGTTCGTGATGTTTGGCCTTGGCCCGACATATCTGTTTTTCCTGCAAAACCGGCTGCCGCTGGGCCTGATGAAACAGGGGCGCAAGTACTGGATCAGCGCGATGGGCACCAACGCCGCCATCCTCACCATCCTTGGCACAATCGTTTATTTCGGCGGATTTCAGGCGCTGTTTCTCGTCTTCCTGCCAACGACCCTGATCGCCGCATCCATCGGTGTCTGGCTATTCTACGTCCAGCATCAGTTTGAAACGACGCATTGGGAACAAAACGAAGACTGGCAGTTGCACGAGGCCGCCTTGCATGGCAGTTCACACTATGACCTGCCCCCGATCCTGCGCTGGTTCACTGCAAACATTGGCATCCATCATGTGCACCATCTTTACAGCCGCATCCCGTTCTATCGACTGACCGAAGTGCTGCGTGACCACAACGAATTGGTCGAAGTCAGCCGC
>CBDTVH010000263.1:0-4257 GCA_965363665.1 uncultured Yoonia sp.
CGTTCCGTCCCGATATCATCCACCACACGCTCGATTGCCGTGTTCATGCATTCCACCGCCAGCACGATGATCCCGCCCATCAAAAGCATCCCACGTTCACCCGCGCTCAGCGGTAATACAAAGGCAAGCACTGCGAAACAGGCATTGGCCACCAGCCATTGCATCAGTGACCCCTCGGTTCGGTACACATGCGCAAAGCCGTCCCAGGACCAGATCGCCCGCTGCCGGACCCGCTCAATTTGTTGCCACATCGTCTTTACCCTTTCGCGCTTTGGGCTGAGTGTGTGCGATCCGCGCCAGCCTGCCAAGTCCAAGCAATTACCTTACGAAACATTTGACGGACCATATGATCCCGCTAACTTTAAGTTGTGAAACAAAGGAACCGTTGATGTACCCGACCTATGCCCGTTCTGAACGCATCGCCGACGGCACCATGCACGCGTTGGGCGTTATGGGGGCGATCATCGGGGCCATCGTTCTGATCGTCTGGACCTCCGGTCAGGCGACAGCCGCCCATATCACGGCGATTGCGGTCTATGGCGCGACGCTGATTGCGACTTTCGTGGCGTCCGCTTTCTATCACATGACACCTTGGGAAAGCATCCGGCCGGTGCTGCGCCGCTTTGATCATGCCGCCATCTACCTTAAGATCGCGGGCACTTATACGCCACTGGTCGTGCTGATCGGCAGCGGATTTGCCTACGCTGTCTTGTTCATCGTGTGGGGTCTTGCGGTCGTCGGTATGGTCTTAAAGCTGTTCTTTTGGCGCACACCGGGGCGTTTTCGCCCAGCGCGCTATCTCATCATGGGTTGGCTCAGCCTGGCGCTTGTCTGGTCCCTTTGGCCGATTGTACCCGTCTCCGCGATGGTGCTGATTGCCGTGGGCGGCCTTTTGTACACGGCAGGTGTGCCGTTCTATGCCAGTGAGACGTTGAAGTTCTCAATCGCGATCTGGCACGGGTTCGTCGTGGTTGCATCGGCCTGCTTCTTTGCGGCCATTTCTATCGCGACAGCGGCGATGATCTAGGCCAGAAATGTCTAGGCGTGCGCGGCAGCTTGGCAGACACCGGTAACGCACCAAGACGGCGGCAGATTGCACAATTGCATGACGTGGTGCGTTTCGGGATGTGGTCATACACCTAGCTGACCGCACCGCAGTACCATGTGCCTGTGATCATCATGCGGTCCCTTCCCTTGGCTGGTATGGAATGCCTGACCTGACAGAATAGCAGTCTTTCCGTAAGGTCACTCTATGGTGCCTTTGCACCAACTGCGAAGCAATTTTGGCTTCATTCCAGCAGTGATATATATTTGCCGAGGCCGTTTTTATGACCAGTATGATCGACCTGACAGGTCCGATATTTTTTGACGCCATAGGCGTGGCAGGCTTCGGACTTTATGTTCTGAACTATACGATGCTGACGCTGCAGCGTGTGAAATCTGACAGCATTCGGTATTTCGTGATCAATCTTGCCGCCGCTGCGATGGTGTTGATCGGATTGATCACATCCTTCAATCTTGCCGCCGCCATGATACAGATCTTCTTTATCTGTAGCTCTGGCGTGGCGATCATCATCAGGCTGCGCGCGCGACAGATGACAAGAACACGGCTGCAATACTAAAGCCCTGCCGCGACCCGTTGCACGGTCCGTAATCGGTCTGCATTGGGTGGGTGTGTCCCAAGGAACCGATCACCGGGATCAGGGATGCGGAAAAAGAATTGCGCCCCTCGCAGTGGATCAAACCCCGCCGCCGCAGCAATCTGCGTGCCCAGCGCGTCTGCTTCCAGCTCGAACTCCTTGGAATAGGTGCGCGCACCGACCGTGGCCCCGATACGCTGGGCGCTTTCGATATCGGTGGCACCCAGCGCACCGGCCAAAGTGCCCACCAAAAGCCCGCCCAAAGCCGCAGTTTGCTGCTGCCGGGCGATATGGCCGCGAATGTGGTGTGCCGCTTCATGGGCCATCACGAACGCCAATTCATCGCGGTTGCGCGCCTCGGCGATCAGCGGGATGGTAAAGCCGATAATGGGCCGGCCACTGCGGTCCAACGTCTGAAACGCATTCACACCCTGGTTCGGGCGATTATCGACAACAATGCGGAAATCACAGTTGAGCTGTTGCGATCTGGCCCGACAGATTTGCTCGGCGATGGGCTCGACCCGGCCCACGACAAATTCAAAGTTATCAACCGCCTGACGTTGTGACAGGCGCGGTGGTACCTCTTGCTGGGCCTGAATGACGGGCGCAGCAGGGCGCGCACTTGTTTCAATTGCGACGGGCGTGCAGGCCCCGAAAGCGAGCATCAAAACAATTGGCAAAAGACGCATGCGTCACCCTTGGTCAAATTATCATCAACGCAGAACCTAGCATTAACGCACGCGGCTTCCAGCATTGATTGCACCCATGCCCGCACGCAGCTAGGTTCAGCCTATGTTTACAATCGAACACGACTATGACGCCACCGTCGTCACCCTTGTCGACGAAGGCAAAGCCCCGCTGAAAGAAGACGTGGTCATCAATGCCTTTGATGATTGCATCACCATTGCACAGTTTGATCCCCGCACGGATCAGGTGGTTCGCGTCACGCTGTCTTTAACGCAGTTACGCGACCTTGAGGCGGCACTGGATTTGCCCGAGGGGATCTATCAGTTGCGCAAGACCTGAATGTGAAAAGATGAGGCTGAGATGACAACCGGATTTTTCTGGGATGAGCGGTGCTTCTGGCATGGCGGCGGCAACTATGCCGGTATGCTGCCCGTGGGGGGCTTGGTGCAGCCGCTTGACGGGGGGTTGCCCGAAAACCCCGAAACCAAGCGCCGGTTGAAAAACCTGATCGAGGTGACGGGACTGGCCAGGGCGTTGGCGATGCAAGGCGCAGACCCTGCAACCCGCGAGGACCTGTTGCGCGTCCATCCAGCCCATTATCTTGATGAATTCAAGGCCCTGTCTGATGCGGGCGGTGGTGAACTTGGCCGGCGCACCCCCTTTGGCCCCGGCGGATACGAGATTGCAGCGCAGTCCGCCGGTTTGGCGAAATCCGCCTTGGCAGCAGTGTTGGATGGTTCGGTAGACAACGCCTATTCCCTGTCCCGCCCGCCGGGGCACCATTGCTTGCCGAACTATCCCAATGGGTTTTGCCTGCTCAACAACATCGGAATCGCGATCGAGGCGGCAAAGGCGGATGGGCTTGCCCAGCGCTTTGCCGTGCTGGATTGGGATGTGCACCACGGAAACGGGACCGAGGCCGTATTCTATGATCGTTCCGACGTGTTGACTGTCTCTCTACATCAGGAACGAAATTACCCGATGGACACAGGTGCCTTTGCCGATCGTGGCGCAGGCGTCGGGACTGGTTTCAACCTCAACATCCCCCTGCCCCCCGGCACTGGACACAATGGGTATCTTGCGGCGATGGAGCGGCTGGCGCTGCCCGTCATCCGCGATTTCGCGCCAGACGTGCTGATCATCGCCTGCGGTTTCGATGCCGCCGCCAATGATCCGCTGGGGCGCATGCTGGCCACGGCCGAGACATTCACCATGATGACCCGGCTGGTCATGGCGCTGACCCGCGATGTCTGTGCGGGCAGGCTGTTGATGGTGCATGAGGGCGGGTATTCCGAAACCTACGTCCCCTTCTGCGGGCATAATGTGCTGCAGGAAATGTCAGGCAGTGCCATCACGGCCCCCGATCCGTTTGCAGAGGTGTTTCCGCTGCGCCAACCCGACGCCCGTTTCGATGCCTTTCTGGACGCATGGCTGGCCGAGATGGAGGCCGCGCTCTAGCACGCTTGCCTTTGGCAACGCCCGATCATATCTGCCACAAAACCACGACAGGACTGCATATGCCCACGCCCAACCCCGCAGCGCTTGAATTTCTGCTGACCCGCCGGTCGCGGCCTGCCAAGACGCTGACGACGCCGGTGCCCAATCGTTCAGAGATCGAGATGCTGTTGACTGCAGCCGCACGTACCCCCGACCACGGCAAACTGGAACCCTGGCGCTTCATTGTCCTGTCCAAACCTGCCTTGCAACGGCTGGCCGGTATGGTGCCCGGCCAAGGTGCTGCACTGGGAATTGATCCTGAAAAAATCACCAAGGCGCAGGATCAATTCGGAAACGCCGATCTGGCTGTCGCCGTGATTAGCAGCCCCAAACCATCCGAAAAGATCCCGCGGATCGAACAGGTCTATTCCGCAGGTGCCGTCTGTCTGGCGCTGGTCAATGCAGCCCTTGCAGCAGGATGGGGTGCCAACTG
>CBDTVH010000264.1:0-4249 GCA_965363665.1 uncultured Yoonia sp.
CGGGGCTGAACACCCGTCGATCCCGTACATGGGGCTGGTCTCGCCCGTCACATCTTCGAACGCGGCTTTTACCGCTTGTTGCACCGGGTGGTCGATCAACTCATAGTCGGGACCCGCCCCGAGGTGCTTGCTCAGGGTCAGAAACCCCGCATGTTTGCCCGAACATTCATTGTGGATTTGGCAGGGTGCCGTGTGCGAACAGATCAATGCATTGCGCGCGGCCTCGTCCATGGGCATTGCCGGACCACATCGAAAATCATCGTCCGTCAGATCAAGATCCCTCAGCCATTTGCCAACGAGGTCCGTATGAATGGCCGCTGCGTTATGCGACGCCGAGGCGATGGCCAGCTGCTGACCTGTCAGACTGGCCGCTGCACCGCTTTCGACCAAAGGCAGCGCCTGGATCATCTTGCATGATGATCGCGGATAGATCAGCGCGGTCGGATCACCCCAGCTTTCGACGATTTGCCCGGTGTCGTCACACACAACTGCGTGACCTTGGTGGATGCATTCCAACAGGTCCCCACGCCAAACTTCGACGAGATCAACGGGATTTGCCATTTTTTTGCCCTTTTGGATTGTATATGTCTGTTCGATAGCGCAGAGCGCAACCCGGATAGAGGGGCTTTCCCCGGCGGGCGGAATTTTGCTATGCTCTAGGCTATCGAGTTGAACAACGTCTCGCCAGTCGAAAAGGTGCCGTCAGATGCGCCGTTGGCCGGATGAGGCATCCAGAGGCAAGGACAGCTTGGAGGCTGTAAGATGATTTTGAATTTTTCGCGTATGATTGGCGTGTCGTTGGCACTGCTTTTGGCAAATGCTGCGACAGCACAGGAAGAAAGCGACAACCGCGTGTCTGCAAACACCGACTGGAGTGTGTTTGTCGAAAGCGACCCAACCGAATGCTGGGCCGTTTCCGCCCCCAAGGAAACGCTGAACACGCGTGATGGCAATGCCGTCGATGTGCGGCGCGGTGATATCCGTCTGATCGTGTTCTATCGCCCGTCAGAGAATGTGAATGGTCAGGTCATGTTCACAGGTGGCTATCCGTTCGCAAACGAATCGACCGTCAGCATGCAGGTCGGTGATACCACCTTCCAGATGTTTACCAACGGTGAAACCGCGTGGCCCGCAACGGCGGAAGATGACGCCAAGTTCGTGGCTGCCATGAAACGTGGCGCAAATGCCGTGCTGACGGGCCGGTCCGGTCGTGGCACGCAGACACAAGACACATTCAGCCTTCTTGGCTTTACCGCAGCCGTTGAAGAAGCGGCCAATCGCTGCGCGGGCTAAACGCTATGGTCGATGTAACAAAGAGGCGGTTTCCTTGTGGAAGCCGCCTCTTTCTCTTATATGCCCGGTTTAACCCCTGACTGAGAGACACCCCATGGACGCCAAGGCCCCCATTACGCAGGACGTGCTGACCATACCGCGCAAGCTGGCAGACGGACCGCAGAACCTGATTGGTTTGTCGCGTGATCAAATGCGTGATGCCTTGATCGCGGCAGGCACTGCGGAAAAGCAGGCCAAGATGCGGGTCGGGCAGATTTGGCAGTGGATTTATCACTGGGGCGTGCGCGATTTCGCGCAGATGACCAATCTGGCGAAAGACTATCGCGCGATGCTGGCGGATACGTTCGTTATCGAATTGCCCGAGGTCGTGACCCGTCAGGTGTCGGAGGATGGCACGCGCAAATATCTGGTGCGGATCGCGGGCGGTCATGAGGTTTAGGTTGTCTATATCCCCGAAACAGATCGCGGCACCCTGTGCATTTCCAGCCAGGTTGGCTGCACTCTGACCTGTTCGTTCTGCCATACCGGCACGCAAAAGCTGGTGCGTAACCTGACCGCGGCCGAGATTGTGGGTCAGGTGATGGTGGCCCGCGATGATCTGGGCGAATGGCCTGTGCCCGGTGCGCCCAAGGATGAAACGCGCCTTTTGTCGAACATCGTGCTGATGGGCATGGGTGAGCCGCTATATAACTTTGAAAGTGTCCGTGACGCGATGAAGATCGCGATGGACCCCGAGGGGCTTTCGCTGTCGCGTCGCAGAATTACCCTGTCCACATCGGGTGTGGTGCCCGAAATTGCGCGGACCGCACAGGAAATCGGCTGTCAGCTGGCCATATCGTTCCATGCGACCACCGATGACGTCCGCGACCGCCTTGTGCCGATCAATAAACGCTGGCCGATTGCCGATCTGCTGGACGCGCTACGCGAGTATCCGAAGGTCTCGAATTCAGAGCGGATCACGTTCGAATACGTGATGCTGGATGGCGTCAACGACAGCGACGAAGACGCCCGCCGCCTGATCAAGCTGATTGACGGTATTCCCGCCAAGATCAACCTGATCCCGTTCAACGAATGGCCCGGCGCACCTTACAAGCGGTCGTCCAACAACCGTATCCGCAAATTTGCCGATATTATTTACAAGGCTGGCTACGCCTCGCCAATCCGCACGCCACGGGGCGAAGATATCATGGCCGCTTGTGGTCAGTTGAAGTCAGCGACGGAACGGGCGCGGAAGTCCAAGGCGCAGATTGCGCAAGAGGCCGGACTTTAATCAAGCGTTTACCCTGCCTTTGCATAGTGCCCGAATGGAAACCACAACACTTCAACTGACGCCAGAAATGCTGGCAGCCCTGCGACAGATTGCGGCGACCGAGGACAGCACCGGTTGGGGCTGTCATCCGTGACGCCATCGAGCGTGATTTGTACCGGCGGAGCAAAGCGAAGACCGCTCGTAGAGCGGATGAGCGGCTCGTCGCGCCCTTGCGGGCGCTTCTTGCTGATGATCTTGCTTATGCCGCAGGCTGGGACGACTTGCGGGCGCGCCTGTTGCGCAAAGGCTATCAACTGCGCGAGGCCGGGGGTGGCCTTGCATTGCACGACGCAGGCAGTGAACGCCTGTGCAAAGGGTCTGACCTTGGCTATAGCTACAGCCGCCTGATGCGACGGTTCAAGGTGCCTTTTCCCGGACATGGGCACCGCTACCTCTACCGCAAAGCAATGACCTAACGCCCCGGGATCGCCCCGCGCTTTTCACCTTTGCCGTCCCAGTCTTCCAGTGCCGCCAGCGCCTCTTCCGCGGTTTCGACAAAACGGAACAGTTTCAGATCCTCAGCCGAGATCGTACCAGCATCCGCCAGCGCATCCCAGTTGATGATTCCTTCCCAAAAGCTTTGCCCGAAAAGCAGGAAAGGCACCTGCGCCATCCGCCCGGTCTGGATCAGGGTCAGCGCCTCGAACATCTCGTCCAGCGTGCCAAAACCACCTGGGAAGATACAGACGGCGGAGGCACGCATCAGGAAATGCATCTTGCGAATACCGAAGTAATGGAAATTAAAGCACAGCTCCGGCGTCACATAGATGTTCGGCGCCTGCTCATGCGGCAAGACGATATTCAGCCCGATTGAACGCCCGCCCGCGTCCTGTGCGCCGCGATTGCCGGCCTCCATCACGCCGGGACCACCGCCTGTGACGATGACATCGTCGGTGCCGCCCGCCTTCATTGATTTCTCTGTCATGATCCGGGCAAAGCGGCGCGCTTCTTCATAGTATTTTGAAAGGTCAGACAGCGTTTGCGTGCGTGCGGTGTCCTTTTTCGCCGGTTCAGGAATCCGTGCGCCACCAAACAGAACGATGGTCGATTTTACATTGGCCTCGTTCATCAGCAGCTCTGGTTTCAGTAACTCCAGTTGCAACCGCACTGGTCGCAACTCTTCACGGCACATGAAATCTTCGTCCGCAAATGCCAATGCATAAGACGGCGCGCGGGTTTGCGGTGTGTCGGGGATGTGACTTGCGGTTTCGCGGTCTTCTTGGCTGTCGCGGAACGGGTGCTGCCGGTTATCTTTCATGCGGTCTGGGTATCCTGCCTTGTTCGGGCGCAGGGTTGCCCGGCTGGAACCGGTTTGCAAGTGCCCAACCGTCGCAACGCACGTTGATTGATCCGCCAGCCCCCGCTAGAAGCCTGTGAAATTACATTACGGAGAAGCCCCATGTCCAATGCCGCCCTGGAAACTGCCATCGAAGCTGCGTGGGATGCCCGCGACACAATTTCACCAGCAACCACTGGTGAAACCCGCGACGCCATCGAAGATACGCTGAACGCGCTGGACAGCGGCAAACTGCGTGTGGCGCAAAAGCAGGATGATGGCAGTTGGCATGTGAACCAATGGGCGAAGAAGGCGGTGCTCTTGTCTTTCCGGCTGAACGATATGGCGCCGATTTCGGGCGGCAACGGCGG
>CBDTVH010000265.1:0-4234 GCA_965363665.1 uncultured Yoonia sp.
TGTCGGATGCGGAGCGGGAGTTGAAGAAAATCCCGTTCTTTGTCCGTGGCAAGGCGCGCCGCAATACCGAGACATTCGCGTTGGAAAAAGGGCTGCACGAGATCAGCCTTGATACGCTTTATGAAGCAAAGGCCCATTATGCGCGATGAGGTGATCTATAAGCCCTACCGCGTGGTGATTGTCACGCTGGATGCACATGCGGCTGGGCCTGCGTTGCGGGTGTCCTCACGTCTGGCCCCTGATTTTCCGGGGCTTGAAGTGCAGGTCCTTGCCGCGGCTGAATGGTCTGAATGCCCGGACGCCTTGGATCGCGCGAAACAGGCCGTAGCGCAGGGTGATATCATTATCGCCAACCTGTTGTTCCTTGAAGAACATGTGAAAGCGATCCTGCCCGCGATGCAGGCGCGTCGCGATCACTGTGATGCTATGCTGGGTGTCATTGCAGACGGTGAAATCGTCAAGCTGACCCGCATGGGTGACCTGGACATGTCCAAACCCGCCAGCGGCGCGATGGCGCTGTTGAAAAAGTTGCGTGGCTCGTCCAAGGCCTCGGCTGACAGCGGTGCCAAGCAGATGAAGACGCTGCGCCGTTTGCCCAAGATCCTCAAGCTGATCCCCGGGAAGGCGCAGGATTTGCGCGCCTGGTTCTTGTCCATGCAATATTGGCTGGGCGGGTCTGACGACAATGTCGAACAGATGATCCGCTTTCTGATCGGCCGCTATGCCACCCGTGCTGACTGGCAGGGTGCAAAGGCTGATCTGCCGATCGAATATCCTGATGTTGGCCTCTATCATCCTGATTTGCCCGGGCATCATATCGTTACTGATCTGAATGATTTACCCGTGCCTGACGCACCGGTCGCGACTGTGGGTCTGTTGATGTTACGGTCCTATATCCTGGCCTCTGATTGTACCCACTACGATGCCGTCATCCGGTCGTTTGAAGCCAAGGGCATGCGCGTCATCCCTGCCTTTGCAGGTGGGCTTGATGGGCGTCCTGCGATTGAAAACTACTTTCAGGGCAACGTTGATGCGATGGTATCGCTCACTGGTTTCTCTTTGATCGGCGGGCCAGCGTATAATGATAGCGAGGCCGCGGTGGCCCTGTTGAAGACGCTTGATGTGCCTTACATCGCCGCCCAACCGCTTGAGTTTCAGACCTTGGGCCAGTGGGCTGGCAGCGGTCAGGGCCTTGGTCCGATCGAAACCACGATGCTGGTGGCCCTGCCTGAGATTGACGGTGCAACGAACCCGACGGTCTTTGCTGGCCGTCACGGTGCCGAAGGCTGCAATGGCTGCGCTGCAAGCTGTCGATCCATGTCAGATTGCAAGGCAATGGCCCCCTGTTACGAGCGGATCACCAGCCTGACGGAAAAGACCCTTCGTTTGGCCCTTCTGCGCCGGAAGCGGAATGCAGACAAAAAAGTGGGTGTCGTGCTGTTTGGCTTCCCACCCAATGCAGGTGCTGTTGGCACGGCCGCCTATCTGAGCGTTTTTGAGAGCCTGCATAACACGCTGATGCGCATGAAGGCTGAAGGTTATACCGTTGATGTTCCCGAAACGTTGGATGATCTGCGCGCCCTGATCCTGCAAGGCAATGCCGCGCAGTATGGCCAGCAGGCCAATGTTGCAGCCCATGTCGATGCTGACACAATTGTAAGGACCAGCCCGCATTTGGCCGAGGTCGAGGCAGTTTGGGGTCCTGCTCCGGGCAAGATTCAGTCCGATGGCCGTGGTGTCTATGTGCTGGGTCAGCAGTTCGGGAATGTCTTTGTCGGCGTTCAGCCTGCCTTTGGATATGAGGGCGACCCTATGCGGTTGCTCTTTGAAAGAGGGTTCGCGCCGACCCATGCTTTCGTTTCGTTCTACCTATGGCTCCGCAATACCTTCTCAGCCGACGTTGTCCTGCATTTTGGGATGCATGGCGCTCTGGAATTCATGCCGGGCAAGCAAGCCGGTTTGGGCGCGCAGGATTGGCCTGACCGCCTGATTGGCGAGATGCCGAATGTGTATCTTTATGCCGCCAACAACCCGTCCGAGGCTACACTTGCCAAGCGCCGGTCCAATGCGGTCACGATCACGCATTTGACGCCACCTTTGACGACCGCTGGCCTCTATAAGGGACTGGCTGAGTTGAAAGATAGCTTGACCCGCTGGCGCGAACTGCCAGTGGAAGACAATCAGCGCGCTGATCTGGAACGGCTGATCCGCGATCAGGCCAATGCGGTCGATATGAACGCCCGCGACATCGACAAGCTCTGGCTGAAACTGCTGGAAACCGAAGGGTCGCTGATCACCGAAGGCCTGCATGTTGTCGGTAAACCGCTGTCTGGTGCCGCCCGCGCCGATATGATCCGGTTGATGCCACAGGGCGAAGCGGCTGATGCAGCGGCTGAGTTGTTGAAGGAAGATCACGAACTGCCTGCCCTGATGCGGGCCCTGTCGGCGCATTTCATCCCACCCGTCCCCGGTGGCGATCTGATCCGTTCGCCCCAGATCGTGCCCACCGGCCGTAATATCCACGCGTTCGATCCGTTCCGCATGCCGACGGCCTTTGCGATGGCCGAAGGGGCCAAGCAGGCAGACCTGCTGCTGGAAACCCACGCAAGCATTCCGCGTACGGTGGCGCTGGTGCTTTGGGGGTCTGACAACATCAAGTCGGACGGAGGGCCGATTGGTCAGGCGCTGTCTTTGATGGGTGCCAAGCCGCGGTTTGATAGCTTTGGCCGTTTGGCCGGCGCTGACCTGATCCCACTGGACAAGCTGAATCGCCCGCGCATTGACGTGGTGATGACCCTATCGGGCATCTTCCGCGACTTGCTGCCGTTGCAAACCAAGATGTTGGCCGAAGCGGCGCTGAAATGCGCAATCGCTGATGAGCCGCTGGAGCAGAATTTCGTCCGCACGCATGCGTTGGCTTATGCGCAAGAGATGGGCTGTGACATTGAAACGGCGGCCCTGCGTGTCTTCAGCAACGCGGAAGGGGCCTATGGGTCGAACGTGAACCAGTTGGTCGATAGCTCTGCCTTCGGTGACGAGGATGAGTTGGCCGATGCCTATGAAGCACGCAAATCTTTTGCATATGGCGTCAATGGTAAGGCGACGCAGAACCCTGCCCTGCTGCAGAAGGCGTTGAAGGATGTTGATCTGGCGTACCAGAATTTGGAATCCGTTGAGCTGGGTGTGACCACTGTGGACCACTACTTCGATACGCTTGGCGGGATTTCACGCGCCGTGAAACGTGCCAAGGGTGGGCAGAGTGCGCCGGTCTATATTGGCGATCAGACACGCGGCTCCGCGAAGGTGCGCACGTTGCAGGATCAAGTTGCGCTTGAAACGCGGAGTCGCAGCCTGAACCCGAAATTCTATGAGGCTTTGCTGAACCACGGCCACGAAGGCGTGCGCCAGATCGAGGCGCATGTGACCAACACGCTGGGCTGGTCCGCCACGACGGGCGAGGTGGAACCTTGGGTGTATCAGCGCCTTTCCGAAACATTCGTGCTGGATGCGGACATGCGCGAGCGCCTTGCCGCGCTGAACCCGCAGGCGTCCATGCGGATGGCCAACCGTCTGCTTGAAGCATCGGATCGCGCCTATTGGGCGCCGGACAAAGAGACGCTCGCAGCGCTGCAAGATGCAGCGGACGCGCTGGAAGATCGAATGGAAGGGGTCGCAGCCGAATGACCGCTTTCACAATGAATATAACAGGAAGGACTCTGATATGAGCCCGAGAGATGAAGTACCAAACCTACGCGGCCAGGACGGCGAAGGGTCTGTTCAGGTCCACCAGCCCGAAGATGCCAAGATCGAAGGTGCAAAGGTTTTTGCGGTTTACGGCAAGGGCGGGATCGGCAAATCGACGACATCATCCAACCTGTCAGCGGCCTTTTCCATGCATGGCAAGCGGGTGTTGCAGATTGGCTGTGATCCCAAGCATGATAGTACGTTTACCCTTACAGGCACGCTGGTTCCGACAGTGATCGACATTCTGAAAGACGTTGATTTTCACTCGGAAGAGCTGCGCCCCGAGGATTTCATCTTCGAAGGGTTCAACGGCGTAAAATGTGTTGAAGCCGGTGGTCCGCCAGCCGGTACGGGTTGCGGTGGTTACGTTGTTGGCCAGACCGTGAAACTGCTCAAGCAGCACCACCTTCTGGAAGACACTGATGTGGTCATCTTTGACGTGTTGGGTGACGTGGTCTGTGGTGGCTTCGCGGCACCGCTGCAGCATGCG
>CBDTVH010000266.1:0-4231 GCA_965363665.1 uncultured Yoonia sp.
GGTTGCGGAACCGCCGTTCTTGCGATGGCCGCAGCCAAGGTTTTGCCCCATTCGGTTCTGGCCAGCGATATTGATCCGGTGGCGGTCGAAGTGGCACAGGCCAATGTGATCAGCAACGGATTGCAGGACCGTGTAGCCTGCGTGGTGGCCGCAGGGTTTGGTGCGCCCGAGCTTAAGAATAACGGGCCCTATGATCTGATATTCGCGAACATCCTGAAGGCACCTTTGATCGGGCTTGCCCCTGACATGGACCTGCACTGCGCTGATGGGGGCTATGCGATTCTCTCGGGCATTCTGAACGAACAGGCCGATGAGGTGATCGCGGTTTATCAACAGAATGGCTTCAATACGATAGATAGACGGGTTATTGTTGATTGGACGACGCTAATTTTGCGACATAACGGACCCGAATAGGGCCAAAATTGTCATCCACCTCAAGGAAAAGCTTGTTTGGTGCAAAAAAATTCGCGAAGCTATAGCATTAGCAATAAGGTTATTTGCGGAGGATGATCAGGTGCAAGCCCAAGTCCCATTCGATAAAAGACTGAAACGTATCGTGCGGCAGCACGACAAGATGTCAAGTTCCGGTGCGGTCAAAACCGTGACGTCCGATGGTCTGATCGTCGCAAAGCAGCGCTTTTACCGGCCGCGGTTCCCGCTGAAGGGTTTGCTTGCCGTTCTCTTTTTGGGTTTCCTTTTCAAAGGGTTTCTTTTTGCTTATCTGGGCGAGGCTGAGTATCTTGAGCGTGTCGCTGCCCTCAATGGTGGCAGTGTACTTGAGCAAGCTGGCGCATGGGTGATGCAGCCCGATCCTGTTACAGTCATAGCCGCTGACGGTATCGCGACGATCCTGCCCCAAAATTAGGTTCGACCGTCCGACAAACGAAAAGGCCGCGTTCTGCCCGAACGCGGCCTTTTCGTTTTCAGTGACCGCTTGGTTAGCGGATGCGTGTCGCGATGTCTTCGATATCGCCGTAAGACAGGCCGATATCATCCAGTTCACGTGCAGTCAGCTTGGACAGCGACTTGCGCGTGATGCGTGCGTCATTCCAGGCGGCAACTGCGCCAAACATGTTGACAAAGAAAGATGCAATCTTGCCTGCAGAGAGGCCAGCGACGGGGCGGGTGGTGTCAAAAGAGGCCATGGCCATGTTCCTTGGTTTTATGCTGCAGTTGCAGTGTTAATCTCATGAGGCGCATCTATGAGTGAAAATACACTTTGACTAGTGCCATTTCGGCATGGGTCATATGCGTTCTCAGCATGCCTCATTTTTGTGCGCATTTCGCCGCAAACCATTTATTTACAAGGGGTTAATGGCGTCGATTTCAAGCGCCTGAACGCCGTATTTCGACCTTTTCGTGCAATCATGGTCTGATCACCGGCAAACCAACATGCTTGGTCTTTGTTCGTGGTTTGTGCTAGCGATGATCAGAGAATAATAAAAAGAGGCGAGCAATGCGTGTTTTAGGCATTGATCCGGGCCTGCGGAACATGGGCTGGGGCATCATCGAGGTGGCGGGATCGCGGATCAGTCATGTCGCCAATGGCATTTGTCATTCGTCGGGCGATAATCTTGCCGCGCGCCTTTTGTCGCTGCATCAACAACTGACTGCGGTTCTGGTGCAACACCAGCCGCAGGCGGCTGCCGTCGAACAGACCTTCGTGAACAAGGACGGCGCAGGCACGCTCAAGCTGGGGCAGGCACGCGGTATTGCGATGCTGGTTCCGGCGCAGGCAGGCTTGGTGGTGGGGGAATATGCGCCCAACGCGGTCAAAAAGGCGGTTGTCGGTGTCGGGCACGCAGACAAGGCGCAAATCGCGCATATGGTCAAAGTGCAATTACCCGGTGTCCAACTTGCCGGACCGGATGCCGCCGATGCCCTTGCGATCGCGATTTGCCATTCCTTCCATGTGCAATCCGCAGGCAGCCTTGCGGCGGCCTTGGCAAAGGCCACCGCATGATCGGCAAGATCGCAGGGCGGCTGGAGTACCGCAGCACCGATCACGTCCTGATTGATGTGCGCGGCGTTGGTTACATCGTTTATGTGTCTGAACGCGTCATGGCGGGATTGCCGGCCAATGGCGAAGCGGTGGCTTTGTTTACAGATCTTCTGGTGCGCGAGGACAATCTGCAACTTTTCGGTTTCACCACCTTGGTGGAAAAGGAATGGCATCGTTTGTTGATGTCCGTTCAAGGCATTGGCGCCAAGGCGTCGATGGCGATCCTGGGCACACTGGGGGCCGAAGGGGTCAGCCGGGCCATTGCGTTGGGTGATTGGAACGCGCTGGCAAAGGCCAAAGGCGTTGGGCCCAAGACGGCGCAGCGTGTCTCGATTGAACTGAAAGACAAAGCGCCGGGTGTGATGGCGATGGGTGGATCGGTTGCACAAGCTATGGGTGATGCCGTGATCGAAACGGCTGTGGAGGCCACGGCTCCGCGTGCGCCAGCCCCGCAAGCAAACGCGGCATCCGCCGAAGCGTTGTCAGGGCTAGGAAACCTTGGATATGCGCCTGGTGAAGCGGCAAGTGCCGTGGCAGAGGCTGCGGGGGCGACACCTGATGCCGATACCGCAACGCTGATCCGCGCCGCCTTGAAATTATTGGCGCCGAAAGGGTAGGGGTGCGTCATGGACCAGCCCGATCCCACCCTGCGCCCGGACCCACAACCCGAAGACGCCGACCGCGCCTTGCGCCCGCAAACGCTGGATGCGTTCATCGGACAGCAAGAGGCCCGCGCCAACCTGTCGGTTTTTATCGAAAGCGCGCGGCGGCGCGGCGAGGCGATGGACCACACCTTGTTCCACGGGCCGCCCGGCTTGGGAAAAACGACGCTGGCACAGATCATGGCGCGCGAGCTTGGCGTCAATTTTCGCATGACGTCTGGTCCGGTTTTGGCCAAGGCCGGTGATCTGGCCGCGATCCTGACGAACCTCGAAGCGCGCGATGTGCTGTTTATTGACGAAATCCACCGTCTGAACCCGGCAGTGGAAGAGGTGCTTTATCCAGCGCTAGAAGATTTCGAACTTGATCTGGTGATCGGCGAAGGCCCTGCCGCGCGCACTGTACGCATTGAATTGCAGCCCTTTACGCTTGTGGGGGCGACCACCCGGATGGGCTTGCTGACGACCCCCTTGCGCGACCGCTTTGGTATTCCCACGCGGTTGGAGTTTTATACCGAAGATGAGTTACATGAAATCGTGACGCGCGGCGCGCGGCTGATGGGCGCGCCAGCGTCGGACAAGGGCGCGCGCGAAATTGCCCGCCGCGCGCGTGGCACGCCAAGGATTGCTGGCCGCCTGCTGCGCCGGGTCGTCGATTTTGCAATCGTCGAAGGCGACGGCACCGTGACCCAGGAAATTGCGGACCGCGCGTTGACGCGGCTGGGCGTCGATCATCTGGGGCTTGATAACGCCGACCGCCGCTATTTGCGATTGATCGCAGAGAGCTATGGCGGCGGCCCGGTTGGGGTTGAAACCCTGTCGGCGGCATTGTCCGAAAGCCGCGATAGTCTGGAAGATGTCATCGAACCCTACCTGCTGCAAAAGGGCCTGATCCAGCGCACCCCGCGCGGTCGCATGCTGGCGCAGGCGTCTTGGACGCATTTGGGGCTGGATGCACCGAAATCGCAGACGGATTTGTTTGGATGAAACCGGAGGAGCCTCCGGCGGGAGTTTTTGGGCCAAGATGAAGACGGATGTGGAACAGCTATTTACCCGCGCAGATGGCGCGTATGTTTTTGCCCGCTGGGGCCGGCCGATCGTGCCGGTGGTCTTTGGTGTCGATGAGGCATCGCTGACCGTGTTCAAGGGTGCGATCGAGGCGGTTGTCACGCTGGCCTCGCACCAGATGGCGGAAACGGACCCCGAACTGGGCGCGAACCTGATGATCTTTTTCTGTCGGGAATGGGATGAGCTGACGGAGGTTCCGCATCTGGATCAGCTTGTACCTGATCTGGGGCCGTTGGTGGGAAAGCTGAAGCAGGCCGATGCCAATCAGTACCGGATTTTCCGGTTTGATGAAGCGGGCGCCATTCGTGCCGCGTTCGTATTCCTGCGCATGGACGAGCACATGTCGGCAGTCGCGGCGGATACACTGGCGCTCAGCCAGGCGGTTCAGACCATCTTGCTGTGGTCGGACCGAGCCTTTGACGACCACCCGCCCTTGGCATTGATCGAGGGCAATGCCGTGCTGCGCCCTGAAATCGCCGATGTGATCCGCGCAGCCTATGAT
>CBDTVH010000267.1:0-4211 GCA_965363665.1 uncultured Yoonia sp.
CAACAAGCAGACCGACAATGCGTTCTTCGATTGCGGTGATGATGATGACGTGTCTTTCGGTCGGTGCAATGGCGCTGAAACCCAATTTGGCAGCGAGGTCCAGTATCGGGATGACAGCGCCACGCAAGTTGATCACGCCCAGAACGTAGGGCGGGGAATGCGGCAACAGCGTAACTGGCGACCAACGGCGGATTTCCCGTATCTGAGTGATCTCGATGCAGAAATTTTGCCCCCCTGCCGCAAGTGTCACAAACTCCATACGTTTTTCGGCTTTTGGATCCTCATCTTGCTGCATGGGCGATCTCTCTGTTTGAATGCAGTTGGGCTTTGATTTCGGAAACCGGTGCAGCCGTTATCGCATCGGGGTCAATGATCAAAGCGATCTTGCCATCGCCGAGTATCGTAGCGCCCGAAATGCCGGGTATTTCGCCATAGGTGCCTTGCATGCTTTTAACGACCACCTGACGTTGATCAAGAATGTCATCGACGGCCAAAGCACACTGGGCAATGGACTCAGTCTGGATAAGCAGCAGGACACGTTCGGTGAGTGCGGTTGATTTGGATTGCAGGCCGAGCCTTGCCGCCAGATCAATGATCGGAAGATACTCTCCTCGGATCCGCAGCAAATGGTTGCTCAGTCCGATCTGGGCAAGATCGGCCGATGACGGGCGGATCGTTTCCAGAATGCTTGAAATGGGCACGACCATGGTCTGATCACCGATGTGGATGATCATCCCATCCATCACGGCGAGTGTCAGCGGCAATGTGATCGAAAACGTCGTCCCGACGCCTGCCACGCTGCTGATCGCAATCCGTCCGCCAAGCGCGGAGATCGCTGTTTTGACAACATCCATCCCGACACCACGTCCCGAGAGATTTGTCACGACCGTTGCTGTCGAAAACCCGGGCGCGAAAAGCAGGTGGTCGATTTCCTGGTCGCTTAGCGTGGCATCTTCTGCGATCAGGCCCTTGCTGACCGCGATCTCTTTGATGCGCTCGCGGTTGAGGCCGGCGCCATCGTCGATGATTTCGATCACGATACTGCCCGATCTTTGACTGGCTGTCAGGCGCAGCGTTCCGGCTTTTGGTTTGCCCGTCGCCGCACGGTCCTGCGGCGTTTCGATCCCATGATCAATTGCGTTCCGGATCATATGTGTCAGGGGGTCAGCCAGGCGTTCGACGACAATTTTGTCGACTTCCGTGGCTTCACCCTCGGTGACCAGAACGACGTCCTTGCCGGTCGCATCGGCGGCCTCGCGGGCAATGCGTAGCATGCGTTGAAACAATGGTTTGACGGGCTGGGCACGGATAGCCATCACCCCTTCCTGTATTTCGCGCGCAAGAAGTTTGTAGTCGTCAAGGTCGCCGTATAATTCGGCACTGTTTGGCAATGATGCTTCGTCAATCCGTTGTGAAATGACAGATTGATTGATAATCAATTCGCCCACTGCATTTATCAGCCGATCAACCCGTTCCGGGTCGACACGCAATGTGCTGGCAGGCCTCTTTGTCGATCGCTCTGCCTTTGCCGGCGTTGTCGTTGAGTGATCATCTACAATGGTCTTGCCAGGCTGATCGGGATCTACGACAGATAAATCATCCGGCAACGCCACTTCTTCGGCGATCTCGGCAAATTCCTCTGTGATATGAAGGTCGCAGAGGTCTTCAGCAAATTCGAACACTTGTCGGATTGCAAGGTCGTTTTGTTGGTCGGCGACTTTGACGTGCCATGTCAGATAGCCTTCATTCCATTGAAACGCATCAAGAGTTTCTGGCAGATCATCGGTTTGCACACTGACCTCGCAGGGGCCAAGCTCTTTCAGTGCCGGGATGAACAAGGCTGGGTCATTGCCGGTCGCGTAGAATTCTTGACCGGGTCGAAATTGGACAAGAAAATTTGCTGTGCTCTGGGGTCCATCAAATGATAAAGTCAGGGCTTCAAAAACGAACTCTTCCTCGACAAGGTCTTCGGGGCTGAGGAATGATTGAAGTTCAGCAATAACCGGATCAACCTGATCACGGTCGGCGGGGGTGTCATCCTTGGCGGCATCCACAAGGTTGGCCAGAATATCGCCGGCCCGCTGCAATACGCGTAGCAGTTTGTCGTCTGTTGCCAGCTTTTTGCTGCGTACCTCATCCAGAACGGTTTCGAATGTGTGCGCAAACCCCACAAGATCTTCGAGTGAAAAAGCACCTGCGGCACCTTTGATCGAGTGAACGGAGCGGAAAACGGCATTCACCGTTTCATCATCGGCGCGCCCTTCGCGCATGTCTTCCAAGCCATCGGACAGCGCAACCAAAAGGTCTTCGCACTCTTCAAAGAAGGCATCAAGGATCGCGCTATCGGTCATAAATCAGGTCCCCGTCAGCCGTCGAATGACGGACACCAAAGCTTCGTCATCGAAAGGTTTGACAATCCAGCCGGTCGCACCGGCCTTGCGTGCCCGTTCTTTCAGCGCAGCGCCACTTTCTGTGGTCAGTACCAGAACCGGGACAGCACGGTTGACGCTTCCTTGCCGGATATCGTCGATCACGCCGAAACCATCCTTGTTGGGCATATTGACATCGGTGATGACCAGATCGGCATCTGCATCTTGAAATTTTGCCACGCCATCAACGCCATCAACCGCTGTCGTGACGGCAAAACCAGCGTTTTCAAGCGTCGCAGTCAGCAACGCGCGGATGGTGCGGGAATCGTCGATTGCCAGAATATGCGCACTCATACAGGCACCTCGTCGCGGCAAAGCAATTCGGAAAGGCCCAACAGCGCCAGTCCGTCTTTGAAACCGCTGGAGACATTCAGGAAATCGACATGCAACGCCCTAGCGCCCCAGCTTTTGCACGCCATCGCGAGCATTTGTGCGGTCAGACCGCTGACCCTGTCCACGGCGCTGCATTGAAACGCGATATTCTTGTCGGATGCAGAGACGAGGAACGCGTGAAGACGCTGACAATCCTCAATCTTCATGATTGGAGACAATTCAAAAAGTGCAGTGTCTTCATCCATTGGCAGGCCCACTCTTATTGCTAGACGAAACGATTTGGAAAACAGCTTCGGAGAGCGTTATGGACGCGCCCAGCTTAATTTCGGGTAAATGGCATCTGATTTTTTCTGCGACCAAACCCGTTCAATCGGCTCGGGCCACATCGCAAATCCTGGCAATGCACTCGACATTCGACCAAAACCTTGGGTAGGTTCGCGCAACGGACTGAGGATCAGCAGCCAAAAAGGGTGGAAAGCACCGCATGACAAGACGCATCCAGGGCATTGCCTGTACATTTTTGCTTTCCACCAGCTTGGCGTCCGCAGTTTTCGCAGAAGGTATCGGCGGCCTTTCTCAGGCTATTGATACACCACGGGCGGCAAGTGGCATTGCTGATGATCTGACGATCATTTTCGATTTCCGCGCGGATTATCGTGCGCTTTCTTTTGGCTTGCAGCCCAGTGACCGGTTCGAGGTCGGGATCAGTTTCCCGACCTATGATGAGGGCTCGGGCAGTTCGAGCGGCAATGAGCTGAGCTTTGGTTTGCGCCTTTTCGACGAAAGAGAGTACCTGCCTGCATTGACCATAGGTGTCGTTGGCTTTGGCCGTGATGACCGTGGGTCGGGCGAATATGTGCTGGCAAGCAAGACATTCGGCGCGTTAGAGGCGTCTGTTGGTGTGGGCTGGGGGCGATATGCCGAGGACACTGCGGTTGATCGCGGTCAGGACGACGGGATCATTCGGACCGACCACTTGTTTGAAGGTGATACGGAGCCTTTCGCAAACATCGTGTGGAATACCGGTATGAACGGGATCATCGCGGCGGCTGAATACAGCGGCCGTGGCGGTGCGCAAGCGGATGACACCCTCGCGGCAAGCCTGTCTTATGAGTTGCTTGAAGGGTTGACGGTCACGGGGCTGGTGAACAATCAGGGGGATGCAGGCGTCAGGCTTGTGTTCGCGGCAAACCCGACACGTCCGTTCGTGCAAACCGACATCGGCCGTGGCCCACATCCTTATGTTGAAAACGCAGGCGTTCGCCCCGGTCAGCCGCAGCGAAACGAAGACCAGGTCTTTGCGGTTCTCGAAGAACGGCTTGAGAAAGAAGATATCGCGATCAGACGCTTTGCGATGCGCGGGGATACGATTGATGTGACGGCGGCGTCCCGTGTGGATCCGGTTTATGCCCGGGTTGTCGGGCGCGTGGCGCGGGTGCTTTCCGCGAT
>CBDTVH010000268.1:0-4197 GCA_965363665.1 uncultured Yoonia sp.
TGCCCAAAGAAAAAGGGCCGCAGATGCGACCCTTTTCACCGAAAATCAGATGGATCAGTAGGTGCGGATCAAGCCGACCAAACGGCCTTGTACCTTGACCTTGTCATCACTGAAAACCCGCGTTTCATAGGCCGGGTTGGCGGCCTCAAGTGCGATGGCGTTGCCGTTGCGGCGGAACCGCTTGAGCGTGGCTTCATGTCCTTCGACCAAGGCCACCACGATATCGCCATTGTCGGCTACAGTTGTTTCCCGGATCACGACGACATCGCCATCATTGATCCCAGCCTCAATCATCGAATCGCCTTTGACCTCAAGCGCGTAATGATCACCGGCACCGACCATCGACTGCGGCACCGATACGTTGCGTGACGCCTCGCTGATCGCCTCGATCGGGACACCGGCAGCGATCCGGCCCATCATCGGCAGATCAATCGACCCGTTTTCGACAGGAAGTGCCGCGACCGGGGTGCTGTCTGGCTTGTCGCCATCAATCACGCGCGGCGTAAATCCGGTTTTTGTCTGCATCGCGTCAGGGAGTTTCACAATCTCCAATGCACGCGCGCGGTGGGCAAGGCGGCGGATAAATCCGCGTTCTTCCAAGGCCGTGATCAAACGGTGGATGCCGGATTTGGAGCGCAGATCAAGCGCCTCTTTCATTTCATCGAAACTGGGCGGCACGCCATCACGCTGCACACGTTTGTGGATGAACTCCAACAGGTCGAGTTGCTTTTTGGTCAACATAAGACTGCTCCGTTGTCACGTTTTGCATATGTTCTATGCATGTTCTTGTTTTGTGTCAACAATGCCGTGCGCCTGAGCTGAAACGGCAGGATTGCCTCCGGCGGAAGTTTGAAGGGACGAAGAAAGCCTACAGGCGGATCACGTCGATGGGATCGCCTGCTTTGCGGGCCGGGTCGTTGATCGGGCGCACCGCAAGGCAATTTGCATCAGCAAGCACGGTAAGCAGGGCGCTGTCCTGGCGGTCAAAAACTGTCACGCCAGCGGTGTCGACATAGGCGCGCATGTAGTGTTCGCGCGGTCCGTTCTGCGGTGCGTCTTTGGCGAGCCTGTGTGTTTCGCGCGGCGTTGCGGCCTCACCCAGCCCCAGCATTTTGCGGATAACGGGTGCAAGGAAGATATGTCCGCAGACCATCGCTGAAACGGGATTGCCGGGCAGGCCGATCATGGTGGCATCACCCATACGCCCGGCCATCAACGGTTTGCCGGGACGCATGGCGACCTTGTAGAATGATCGGTCCATCCCCTTGGCCTGCGCCACAGCGCCGACAAGATCGTGGTCCCCCACGGATGCGCCGCCGATTGTCACGATCAGATCAGCATCAGTCGCCAGATCGAAAGCCAGCTCCAGGGATGCGATGGTGTCGCGCGCGATGGGCAGCAGGCGGGACTTTGCGCCCAAGGTTTCGATCAGAGCGGCGAGGCCGTAGCTATTCGAGGCGATGATCTGGTCATCTGCGGGGGACTCGCCCGGTTGCACCAACTCGTCCCCGGTCGCGATAATCGCGACGACGGGGCGGCGCGTCACAGGGACCGTTGCGATATTCATGGATGCCAGCAGGGCGACGTCGCTGGCAGACAGAAGGCGGGGCGCCCTGATCCGATCACCGCGTTGGAAATCAGCCCCGGCAGGACGAACATGCGATTTGTCGTTGGCGCCGTCGACCACCGTGATGATGTCACCGTTTCGCGTGACATTTTCCTGAATGATCACGTGGTCGGTACCTTCGGGCAGTGGAGCGCCTGTGAAAATGCGCACTGCCTGGTCGGGGTGCACAGTGCCGTTCCAACGATGCCCGGCTGCGGCTTCGCCGATAACCGCAAAGGTCTGCCCGTGCTTGATCGCAGCTGCGTTCACGGCATACCCATCCATTGCCGAGGCCGCGAAAGGTGGTTGATTGCGTGTCGCCGTCACATCCTGCGCCAGCACCCGGTCATGTGCCTGAACCAGTGGGACCTTTTCGACCTCAAGCGGTGAAACAAGGGCAAAAAGATGGGTGAGGGCCTCCTCGACCGATATCATGTATTTTCAAACCGCCCGGATTTGCCGCCGTCTTTGAAGGTCAGGCGCACACCGCCGATTTCCATGTCCTTTTGCACAGCCTTCACCATGTCATAGACCGTCAGTGCGGCGGTGCTGACCGCTGTCAGCGCCTCCATCTCGACCCCGGTTTGGCCGCCGGTTTTTACTGTCGCCGTGATGCGGATGCCGGGCAGGGTCGCGTCGGGGGTCAATTCCAGTGCAACCTTGGTGATAGGCAGGGGGTGGCAGAGCGGGATCAATTCCGCCGTTTTTTTCGCGCCCATGATGCCCGCGATCCGCGCGATGCCCAGCACATCGCCTTTGTCGGCGCGGCCTTCTGTGATCAACGCGAGCGTCTCTGACGTCATCTTGATATAGCCTTGGGCAATCGCGGTGCGCGCGGTAACTGGCTTGTCGGACACATCAACCATATGCGCTTTGCCGTCACCGTCGAAATGCGAAAGACCGGCCATCACATCATTCCCGTCGCTGGATTGGCAAGCAGGGCGCGTGTGGCCGCAGCCACATCATCCTGCCGCATCAGGCTTTCGCCGATCAGGAAAGCGCGCGCCCCATAGCGGGCCATGTCTGCCAGTTCTTCGGGTGTGTTCAGCCCGCTTTCGCAGACAATCATCCGGTCAGCGGGCACCAGCTTTGAAAGCGTCCGTGTGGTGTCCAATGTGGTTTCAAACGTCTTGAGATTGCGGTTATTGATACCCATCAGCGGCGATTTCAGCAAGGTCGCACGTTCCAGTTCGGCGGCGTCATGCACCTCGATCAACACATCCATTTCCCAGGAAAAGGCGGCATCCTCAAGCTCTTGCGCCTGTGCATCGCTGACGCTGGCCATGATGATCAGGATGCAATCGGCATGTAGCGCGCGGGCTTCGGCCACCTGATACGTGTCGTACATGAAATCCTTGCGCAGGGCGGGCAGGTCAACGGCGCTTCGGGCGGCGGTGAGGTAGCTGTCGTCGCCTTGAAACGACGGGCCGTCGGTCAACACGGACAGGCAGGTTGCACCACCTTCGGCATAGGCTTGCGCCAATGCAGGTGGATCAAAATCCGCACGGATCAGGCCCTTGGAGGGACTTGCTTTCTTGATCTCTGCGATCAGACCATAGCCTTCGCGTGTGGCATCCGACAATTTGTCGGCAAAGCCGCGGGGCGGCGGTGCCGCGCTGGCGCGGGCTTCGACCTCGTCCAGTGGCACGGCCGCCTTGCGTTTTGCGACCTCTTCCAGCTTGTAGGTTTTGATCTTTTCCAGAATGTCGCTCATGGGTCCGCCCAGTTGATTGGCTCTTGTCCTTGATCCATAAGCCACTGGTTCACCTTTGAAAATGGGCGCGACCCGAAAAACCCACGATGGGCTGAAAGTGGGGAGGGGTGCGCGGACTGAAAGACCAAATGATGCGGTGCAACGTGTTTGGCATAGGCCTGCGCCGGACCACCCCACAGGATGAAGGCGCGGGGGCGATCGTTAAGGCGATCCAGAACCTGATGAACCAGCCTTGACCAACCCAAGCTGGCATGGGCTTTGGGTTTGCCCGGTGGCACGGTCAGGGCGGTATTCAGCAAAAGCACCCCTTGATCCGCCCAATCGTGCAGGGCGGTTTGGGTGCGTGTCGCCCCTGTATCGCTTTGAATTTCCTTGAAGATGTTACCAAGACTGTCGAGCCTGCCACCAAATTGCGCGGGGATAGAGAAGGCCAGACCGTCGGCCTTTCCAACGGTGTGATAGGGGTCTTGGCCCAGGATAACGACACGCGTCGCTTGCGGCTGGGTCCGGGCGAGGGCCGCAAAAGTCAGCGCGGGAGGTGGCAGGATATCACCCTCAATCGCCGCGCTGATCTGTGGCAGGTCATCGGTAAAGAAGGGGAGATCGCCCCAGTCGCCCAGCCCCGTCAGATCAAACATTACGCAGCAGAGGTGATACGCGCCAGCGTTTCGACGGCGTGTTTTGCCTTGCCGCTGTCGATGCTGTCGCGGGCCATTTCGACACCCGCCTTGAGGTCGGCGGCCTTGTCGGCCACCACCAAAGCGGCGGCGGCGTTCAAAAGGACAGCATCGCGATAGGCCCCTTCAGCGCCATCAAGCAGCGCAGAGAGGGCAGCGGCGTTTTCTTCCGGGGTACCGCCCAGGATATCGCGGAAAGC